>JANOXT010000383.1:0-12585 GCA_031418555.1 Lysobacterales bacterium
CTTCGGCCACTTTCTCGGCGGTGATGCCCATGCCGTAGGCGATCGCGACGTGGTCGTTGTCGAACACGCTGGGCGCCATCGCCACTTTGTTGCCCATCATCGGCACCATCGACATCGACTCGGTGCCGCCGGCCAGCATCAGGTCGGCGTTGCCCAGGCGAATTTCGTTCGCCGCCAGCGCTACCGCCTGCAGGCCGGACGAGCAGAAGCGGTTGATCGTCTGTGCTGCGATCGTATTCGGCAATCCGGCCAGTAGTACGCCGATGCGCGCCACGTTCATGCCTTGCTCGCCCTCGGGCATGGCGCAGCCGATGATGGCGTCCTCGATACGATTGACATCGATGCTCGGCGCCTGCGTCACGACGCTGCGCAGCACGTGCGCCAGCATGTCGTCGGGGCGAGTATTGCGAAATACACCTTTCGGAGCTTTGCCGACCGGCGTGCGGGTGGCGGCGACGATGTAGGCGTCTTGAATTTGTTTGCTCATGGTATGTGGTCCTGGGTTGTCTCCTTCCCCCGTGTGCGGGGAAAGGTCGGGACGGGGGCGACAGTGCGTATGCCCCCACCTCAATCCTCCCTCGCAGGCGAGAGAGGAGGCTGTGATCGTCAATTCCGCAAGGGCTTTCCGGTTTGCAGCATGTGCATGATCCGGGCCTGGGTCTTCGGCATCTGCGCCAGCGCGACGAAATGCTCGCGCTCCAGTCGTATCAGCCATTCCTCATCGACCAGCGCGCCGCGATCGATGTTGCCGCCGCACATCACGGTGGCGACACGGGTGGCGATCTCGGCGTCGTGCTCGGAGATGAAGCGGCCTTCCAGCATGTTCGCCAGCATCATCTTGAAGGTGGCGATGCCGACATCGCCGGCGACCGCGATGCGGCGTGCGGGCATCGGCGGACGATAGCCGGTTTCAGCCATGCCCAGCGCCTGCTGCTTGGCGATATGCAGCAGCTCATGCGCGTGGAACGCGACGATGTCGTTTTGGCGCAGCAGGCCGAGTTCCTTCGCCTCGACCGCCGAGGTGGAGACTTTGGCCATCGCCACCGCTTCGAACACCGGCTTGAGCTGGGCGAACACATCGCCGCCCGGGCCTGCAGCCTGCGCGGCGCGGACCGCGAATTCCTTCAGGCCGCCGCCGGCCGGCAGCAGACCCACGCCGGCTTCGACCAGACCGATATAGCTTTCGAGATGTGCCACGGTGCGTGCGGCGTGCATCTGGAATTCGCAGCCGCCGCCGAGGGCGAGGCCACGGACCGCGGCGACGACCGGCACCAGCGAATACTTGATGCGCTGGCTGGTGGCCTGGAAATTGGCGACCATCGCCTCGAAGCCTTTGACGTCGCCGGCCTGCAGCAGACCGAGCGCGCCGGACAGATCGGCCCCGGCAGAGAAGGGCTCCTTCGGCTGCCAGATCACCATGCCCCGGAAATCGCGTTCGGCGATCCCGATCGCTTCCTGCAGGCCGTTGAGCACGTGATCGTTGACGGTCTGCATCTTGGTCTTGAACGAGGCAATGGCAATGCCGTCGCCGTCATGCCACAGACGGACACCGTCGTTCTCGAACACCGTTTCGCCGGGCGGGAAACGTTCGCCCAACACTGGGTCGGGAAAACGCTGACGTTTGTATACCGCCAAGGCGGAGCGGGGCAGGTTGGTACCCTTGGCCGGACTGAAGCTGCCGTCGGCCGCATGCACGCCCTCGCGACCATCCAGCACCCACGCCGGCAGCGGCGCTTGGCTCATGGTCTTGCCGGCGGCGATGTCGTCGGCGATCCACTGCGCGACCTGCTTCCAGCCGGCGGCTTGCCACGTCTCGAACGGACCGAGCGACCAGCCGTAGCCCCAGCGGATCGCAAGATCCACGTCGCGCGCGGTATCCGCGATATCGGCTAAATGATAGGCGCTGTAGTGGAATAGATCGCGGAATGTCGCCCACAGGAACTGCGCATGCGGATGCGCGCTTTCGCGCAGCCTGGCGAATTTTTCCGCCGGATTCTTGATCTTCAGGATCTCGACGACTTCCGGCGCCGCGCTGCGGTCCGCCGGACGGTAATCCTGTTTCTCCAGATCGATGACAACGATGTCTTTGCCGACCTTGCGGAAGATGCCGGCGCCGGTCTTCTGGCCCAACGCGCCTTTCCCGATCAGCGCGGTCAGCCAGACCGGAGCGTTGAAGTATGTGTGCCACGGATCATCCGGCAGCGTGTCGCCCATGGTCTTGATCACGTGCGCCATGGTGTCCAGGCCGACCACGTCCGAAGTGCGGTAGGTCGCCGATTTCGGCCGCCCGACCAGCGGGCCGGTCAAACTGTCGACCTCATCGAAACCCAGCCCGAACGCGGCGGTGTGATGGATCGTGGACAGGATCGAGAACACACCGATGCGGTTGCCGATGAAGTTCGGCGTGTCCTTCGCGTACACCACACCTTTACCCATGGTGGTGGTCAGGAAGGTTTCGAGGCTTTCCAGCACCGTCGCATCGGTGGTGTTGGCCGGAATGAGTTCGGCCAAGTGCATGTAGCGGGGCGGATTGAAGAAGTGCACACCGCAGAAACGATGGCGAAGTTCTTCTGGAAGAACTTCCGACAACTTGTTGATTCCCAAGCCTGACGTGTTGCTGGCCAGGATCGCATTCGCAGGCACGAAGGGCGCGATCTTCTTGTAGAGGTCCTGCTTCCAGTCCATCCGTTCGGCGATGGCCTCAATGATCAGATCGCAGTCGCGCAGCTGTTCCAGACTCGAATCGTAATTGCCGGGGGTGATCGCCTCGCCCAGCGACTTGCTGGCCAGCGGGGCGGGCGACAGCTTGCCAAGATTGCCGAGCGCCTTGACCACGATCCCGTTCGGGTCGCCCTCTTTCGCGGCCAGATCGAACAACACCGTATCGACGCCGGCATTGGTCAGGTGAGCGGCGATCTGTGCACCCATGACGCCGGCACCGAGGACCGCGGCACGCCGTACAAGTGGTTTCTGAGACATGTTATGCATCCTGTTGATTGCAAATGATTTATAGATTAAAAAAGACGGGCGAAATAGGCGTCTATCAGTTGATTTTTCCGGCTTTGAATCCGGCCGAAGCGAAACGGATCAACTCCTGCGCCGCGTGCTGACGATGTTCAACCTCAGAGACCCCGGCCGGACGCTTGATCATTCCGAAATCGGCCATGGCGTACGTGAGCGAACCGGCCAGGAAGTCGAGACGCCAATACAGCTCGCCCTTGCTCAAGCCGGGCATGCACCCTGATATGGCTTTGGCGAACTCGCGCAGGACATGGCCATATTGCTCGGACAGGAAGCGGCGCAGTCCGTCGTTTTTTTCGGCATAAGCCCGCGCGATTACCCGGATGAACGCGCCGCCGCCGTGACGATCCTGGGCCATCGCCAGCGCAGGCTCCACGAACGCTGCCAGAATCGCATCAAGATCCGCCGAATCCGTGCCTACCGCCAGCTTGAGCTGCGACAGGCGCTGCGCGCTCATTTCGTCCATGCGCCGACGAAAGACTTCGTTGACGAGATTTTCCTTGCTGCCGAAATGGTAGTTGACCGCCGCGATATTCACATCGGCCTGACTGGTGACCTGACGAAGCGACGTGCCGCCAAAACCATATTGGGCAAACAGCGTTTCCGCAGCGTCCAGAATCCGTTCCTTGGTCGAGAACTGGGTTTTGCTCATGGTCGTCCGGCTCCAGAGAAGAGTGTCGAAAGGCGGTTCGCCCCGACGGGATGAATCAAACGCTTGTTTGAGCCTACACCGAACCGGGCCGGGCCGCAAAACGTGACCGTCGACAAAGGTGCAACGAGACCCCGCGCCGGGTTAGAATCCGCTGCAGCCAAATCGGCTAAACCCTCGTCCACACGCGGGTTTTTCCTTCCCCTTCATGCTATCTTTCGGCCGCTCGCAACGCGGCCGTCCATACTTCCGGAGACTTTCCCCATGGCGCTGGAGCGCACCATTTCGATCATCAAACCCGATGCCGTCGCCAAAAACGTCATCGGCGAGATCTATTCTCGCTTTGAGCAGGCGGGCCTCAAAGTCGTCGCCTCGAAGATGAAGCATCTTTCCCGCAAGGAAGCCGAAGGCTTCTACGCTGTACACCGCGAGCGTCCTTTCTTCAATGCGCTGGTCGAATTCATGATCTCGGGCCCGGTGATGATCCAGGTACTGGAAGGCGATAATGCGATGCAGAAGAATCGCGACCTGATGGGCGCAACCAATCCCAAGGACGCCGCCGCAGGAACGATCCGAGCCGATTTCGCAGCGTCGATCGACGCGAACGCCGTGCACGGATCCGATTCGCTTGAGAATGCGGCGATCGAAACCGCGTACTTCTTCGCGGCCACGGAACTGTGCCCGCGTTGAGCATGCGATGAACGCGGTCGCGACCAAACAGAATCTGCTGGACCTCGATCGCGAGGGCCTGGAGTGCTTCTTCGCCGATACCCTCGGCGAGAAGCGCTACCGTGCCCATCAAGTCATGAAGTGGATCCACCATCGTCATGTCACCGATTTCAACGACATGACCGATCTTGGCAAGGCGCTGCGCGCGAAGCTTGAAGAACACGCCGATGTGCGCGTGCCGCAGATCCAGTTCGACAAGCCCTCCGAAGACGGCACCCACAAATGGCTGCTGGGCATGGATGGCAAAAACGCCATCGAAACCGTATTTATTCCAGACAAGGGCCGCGGGACGCTCTGCGTGTCTTCGCAGGTCGGCTGTGCCCTGAACTGCCAGTTCTGCTCTACCGCCACCCAAGGGTTCAACCGCAATCTTTCTGCTGCCGAGATCATCGGCCAAGTCTGGGTGGCGGCGCGCCATCTTGGCAATATTCCGCACAAGCAGCGCAAACTCACCAATGTCGTGATGATGGGCATGGGCGAGCCGATGCTGAACTTCGACAACGTCGTGCGTGCGATGAGCGTGATGCGCGACGATCTGGGCTATGGTCTTGCCAACAAGCGCGTGACGCTGTCCACCGCCGGCGTTGTGCCGATGATCGACCGTCTGGCAGTGGAAAGCGATGTCTCGCTTGCGGTCTCGCTGCACGCGGCGAACGATGAGCTGCGCAGCCAGCTGGTGCCGCTCAACAAGAAATATCCTATCGAAGAACTCATGGAAGCGTGCGTGCGCTATGCGCTCCGCAAGAAAGGCACATCGATCACGTTCGAGTACACGTTGATGAAAGGCGTGAACGACCAGCCGCAGCAGGCGCGCGAGCTGGTGCGTCTGCTGCGGGCGTTCGACAACGCGGTGCAGATGAAGGATGCGGCGAAAGTCAATCTGATTCCGTTCAACCCGTTCCCGGGCACCCGCTACGAGCGCCCAGACGAAACCACGATCCGCGCTTTCCAGAAACAGCTCAACGAAGCGGGCATGATCGCGCCGGTTCGCCGCACCCGTGGCGACGATATCGACGCTGCCTGCGGCCAGCTCAAAGGACAGGTCGCCGACCGCACCCGACGCCAGGCCGAATTCCGCAAGACGCTCGAAATGCGCGACAAGAACGACAATGACCCGGGGACAGCCCATGCGGCCGCATGACGCGCTGTGCTTGATCGAAAGACGCAACGTCCCGGCGGGCGTTGTTTTCGCAATAGCAGGATGCTTGGCTTTGGGGAGCAATTGGCAATGACATCCTCCGAGACCGGTATGCCCGAGAATGCTCGCGGCATCGGTGAACGTCTCCGTCAAGCCCGCATCCGTGCTGGGCTCAGCCCCTCTGAGGTCGGCTCGCGCCTGAAAATGCCGACGCATGTCATCGAGGCATTGGAACGCGAAGACTGGGCCCACATCGGCGCACCGGTGTTCATCCGCGGCCAGCTGCGCAGCTATGCGCGCCTGCTGGATCTGCCGGCGGATATCATCGTCGAAAATATATCCACGCCCGTAGCCAAGTCCGCTGATCTGGTGCCACGCACTTTCACGCCGCGCATGCAGCGGATGGCGGAGCAGACGGCGCGACGACTGGTGTATGTGGTCATTACGGCCGCGATTGCAGTGCCGGTGTGGCTGGCGACCCGCTCGCATCTCGATGGTGCACTGGATACGGTTTCGCTGGACGCCGACGCGTCGCCCACATTGCCCGAGCAGCGGCCTTCTTCGAACGCTGTCGCGCTGAATACCGATGCTGTGTCTGCGCGTCAGCCTGCACCGCTGGTTGCTTCGATCACGCCACCGTTGCCGCAGCGCGTACCGTCGCCTGCCGATCTTTCGGTCAGCTTCAATGGTGAAAGCTGGGTGCGCATCAGCGCGCCGGACGGCAGTGTGATCGAGCAGGCGCTGGTGCAGCCGGGGCAGCAGCGTATGCTTAAGCCGGATCAGGTCGGCAAGGTCGTTCTGGGCAATGCCCAAGCCATCTCCATGCAGTATCGGGGCCAAACCATGGACCTGACGCCCTACATCCGCGCGAATGTAGTGCGCTTTACGGTATCCTCTGACGGTTCGCTGCAGCCGATCGATCGCTGAAGGGCTTTGGCATACAGCCCGGAGCTCCGCTTCAATCGAAATGATTCTCCGGCGAGGCGGCCGTTTGTTTTTCAACGAAAGTCTTTCGACGGCCGGGATTCAGGCGCCGCTTGTTACAACGTCGCGGCGAAACCATTCCGACGTATGTTTCCACTAGGCTTCCACCAAAACCGCTTCATTCAACCGACACGATACCGACCCATGGCGATCGACGATCTCCTCGACGAACACGAACAAAGCGAACGCGTCCGCAGCTGGCTGCGGCAAAATTCCATGGGATTGATTGGCGGTGTCGCGCTGGGACTCGCCGCGATCTATGGCTGGTTCTCGTGGCAGGATCAGGCCAGCGCCAAGCGGATCAAGGCGAGCGACGATTATCAGGTTGTGCTTGAACAGATCAAGACGGGCAAGCTGAAGGAAGCCCAGGCCACGGCGGGGAAACTCCAGGAAACCTCATTCTCCGCGCTTGCGGCGTTGGATCTGGCCAAGGTCCAGGTCGACGGTGGCCAGCGCGATGCCGCTATCGCCACCCTGCGTGCGGTCAAAAACAGCGATACCGTGATCGCACCCGTGGTGTCGCAGCGTCTTGCCCGGCTATTGATAGACGCCGGCAAACACGAAGAAGCGCTGAAGCTGCTGGTAAATCTGGACGACGCGTCCGCCCATGAAGTACGTGGCGATGCGCTGTTCGCCCTCGGACGCAAGGATCAGGCCCGAGACGCGTACAGCAAAGCACTGACCATGCTGGATGTGGCCGCGCCGCAGCGCCGCTTCGTAGAGCTGAAATTGACCCAGGCCGGCGGTACGCCGCCCAAACCCGCATCCGCCTCTTGAGCACGTCACATTGAGCAAGCCGAACACGATGAACTCCCATTCGACTTCGCGCGCCGCCGCCGTTCTGCGCATCGCTTTGCTGATCGCCATGGTCGCGCTATCCGGTTGCAGTACCGTCAAGGGCTGGTTCGAGGTCGGCGACAAGGGCAAGAAAGCCGCCAGCAAGCCGACCGAACTGACCGATTTCACGCCTTCCGTCACTGTCTCGCGTCTGTGGACGGCAAAAGCCGGCAGCGGCGAATCGCGTCTTGGCCTGACCCAGGCGCCGGCTATCGCCGATGGTCGCGTTTACGCAGCGGCGGTCGAAGGCGGCGTACGCGCTTTCGATCTGCAGACAGGCGCCAGTCTGTGGCAGTACAAAAGCAAGCAGTCGATTTCAGGCGGCCCAGGCGCAGGTGAAGGACTGGTTGTGGTCGGTACGCTGGATGGTGGTGTCATCGCTCTGGATGCATCGAACGGCACCGAAAAATGGACCGCAAAGGTCAATAGCGAAATTATCGCTGCGCCCACCATCGGTCAGAGCACCGTGCTGGTGCGCTCCGACGACGGCCGCATCACTGCCTTCGACGCAGCCAGCGGGGAGCGTCGCTGGTTCTGGAATCACGATATGCCGTCGCTGACGGTGCGTGGCAACGATGCCCCCGTACTCGGGCCGGGCTTCGTATTCGTTGGCAACGATGATGGCACCACGGTCGCGCTGTCGCTGGTCGATGGCCGCCAGCTGTGGGATCAGGCGATCGGGCTGCCCGACGGACGCACCGAACTGGACCGCATGGCGGATGTCGACGGTTCGCCCGCGCTGGACGGGGCCACACTGTTCGCCACCAGTTACAAGAAGCAGACCGTTGCCATCGATGCACCCAGCGGACGTCCTCTGTGGTCGCAGGATCACGGCGGCGCGGGCCGCGTTGGCGTTGCCAGCGATCGTGTAATCGTTGCTGATCCGGCCGGCGTGGTCTGGGCGCTCGACAAGAACGGCGGTTCAGCCATGTGGCAGCAAGCGGGCCTGGTCCGCCGCACGCTCTCCGGCGCCGCGGTCCAAGGCGACTTTGCGGTAGTGGGCGATTACGACGGCTATCTGCACTGGCTGCGTCTGGACAACGGCGACTTCGGCGCCCGCGTGCGCGTCGGCCGCGATGCCGTACGTGCTGCGCCTGTGGTGATCGATGGCGTCCTCGTCGTACAGACCACGGGCGGCAACCTCGGTGCCTATCGGCTGCAGTAACCGGCGTGGCTGACATTTTTCCGCGGCCCCGGGTAGTCTGACTGCCCGGGGCCGTCTGTTTCATGCTCCGACGACTCAAGATCCAACGATTCAAGATCCCACAATTCAAGATCCAACGATTCATCCTCCACTGATCAAATTCCCCGACTTCGACTCGAATCCATGTTGCCGCTGGTTGCCCTTGTAGGCCGTCCCAATGTCGGTAAATCAACGCTGTTCAATGCGTTGACCCGCACCCGCGACGCGCTCGACCACGACGAGCACGGAGTCACCCGTGAACGCAATAACGGCGTATGACCTCTGTACGTAGGGCGTCCGTTCGCAATCGTCGATACCGGCGGCATTGCCGGCGAAAGCGTGCATCTGGAGAACGGCGGCTTGGCTGGCGCCACTGCGCGGCAGTCGCGCGCGGCGGCGGAAGAGGCCGATGTGGTGCTGTTCATCGTCGACGGTCGCGAGGGCCCGTCGTCGCTGGACGACGAAATCCTGCGCTGGCTGCGCAAAACCGCGCGTCCCGTCGTGCTGGTGGTCAACAAAACCGACGGTATCGATGCCCGCGCCGCGCTGACGGAGTTCGCGCGTTACGGCATTGCCGATGTACTTGCGATTTCGTCTGCGCACCGGCACGGTATCGATCACCTGCTCGACGATGTCATGGTCCGTCTGCCGGCCGAAGGCGACTCGGAAATTCTCGACAACGATCCGGAGCGCGTGCGTATCGCGTTCGTCGGCCGTCCCAATGTCGGCAAGTCGACGCTGGTCAACCGCATTCTCGGCGAAGAGCGGATGATCGCCTCCGAAGTGCCGGGCACCACCCGCGACTCGATTGCGGTCGATCTTGAGCGCGACGGCCGCAAATACAGGCTGATCGACACCGCTGGCATCCGGCGCAAGGCGAGAGTCGAGGAAGCGGTCGAGAAATTCTCGATCGTGAAAACCCTGCAGGCGATCGAGCACTGCCAGGTGGCGGTGATCATGCTGGACGCCACCGAAGGCGTGACCGATCAGGACGCCAGCGTGCTCGGCGCGGTGCTGGATGCCGGCCGTGCGCTGGTGGTCGCCGTCAATAAATGGGATGGCCTCAGCACCTATCAGCGTGAACAGACCGACGGCCTGCTGTCGCGCAAACTCACCTTCGTCAGCTGGGCCGAAGCGGTGCACATCAGCGCCAAGCACGGCTCTGGCCTGCGGGAATTGTTCGGTGCGATCCATCGCGCGCATCATTCGGCCACGCGCCAGTTCAGCACCTCCGAAGTCACGGTGGCGATGGAAGTCGCCTACGAAACCAACCCTCCGCCGGCGATCCGCGGACACGTCTCCAAGATGCGTTTCGCGCATCCGGGCGGCAACACGCCGCCGACGTTCGTCGTCCACGGATCGCGCCTGCGCAGCCTGCCGGAAAGCTATCGCCGATATCTGGAAAACTTCTTTCGCAAGCGCTTCAAACTGGTCGGTACTCCGGTGAGATTCGTCTTCAAAGAAGGCGAGAACCCGTACAAAGACAAGAAAAATGTCCTGACCGAAGGCCAGCAGGCCAAGCGTCGCCGGTTGATGCGGCATGTGAAGAAAAACAAATAAAACCGCCTGTAGAGCGGGCTTCACCGCGCTGTGCGGACTCTCATCGATTGAAGCGGCTTGGTTTTCAACAGCCGAATGGCTGGTGAGGTTCCTCTACCTTTGCTTCAGCGTGAATCCCGGAATGCTTCCGCATCGTGAACGCTGTCATTCCCTTCAACCTCATCACCTTCGGCCTGCTCGCAGGCGGCAAAGCTTCGCGGCTCGGCGGTATCGACAAAGCCTGGCTCGAATGCAGCGGCGAGCCGCAGGTGCTGCGTTGGCAGCGCCGGTTTTCGCATGAAGTTGGCGCCATGCTGGTCTCGGCCAATCGCGATATCGATCGATACGCTGCGCATAACCTGATCGCTATTCCGGATCGCACGCCCGATCTGGGTCCCCTGGGCGGGCTTGAAGCGCTGGCCGCAGCTTGTGAAACCCAGTGGCTGTTGACGCTGCCGGTGGATCTGGTCGGCACCAATGACTGCCTGCTGCGCACGCTCATGACGATGCGCGGCGAAGACGGCGCATACGCGGTCGACGACGACGGCCTACAGCCGCTGGTCGCGCTATGGCGCCGCGATGCGCTGCGTGTCGCCTGCGCAGAGGCATTGATGACTGGCACCAGTGCCGTTCACGCGCTGCAGTCGCGGCTGCAGATGTCGCGGGTGGTGTTCTCAGGTTTCCGATTCGGTAATCTCAACACACCGGCCGATCTCCACGCTGCCGGCATTATTACGGACACCGCATCGACATGAGTTTTCCCACCCGTATCGGTTTCGACGAGGCACAACGCACATTGGATGCCGTTGGCGCGCGCCGCCTTCTGTCGTCGGAGCGCGTGTCGCTTGCGAAAGCACACGGGCGGGTGCTGGCGCAGTCGTTGACAGCCACGCTGCCTCAGCCTGGTTTCGACAATTCGGCGATGGACGGTTTCGCCGTGCGTCATGCCGATCTCAACGTCGACGGCGAAACCCTGCTGACGCTGGTCGGCGAACAGTTCGCCGGTCGAACCCTTGACCTGAATATTGGCGCCAGCGAGTGCGTGCGCATCACTACCGGCGCGCCGCTGCCATCGGGTGCGGACAGCATCGTGATGAAAGAAAATACCCGCATCGAAGGCGACAAGGTCTGCGTGATGCGTGCGTCGAAACGCGGGCAGCATGTGCGTCGCGCGGGTGAGGATGTGGGCATTGGCGATGCCTTGCTCGCGACAGGTCACATGCTCACGCCAAGCCGCGTTGCGTTGGCCGCAGGGCAGGGCGTTGATCGGCTGGAAGTTGCGCGGCGGCCGACGGTGGCCGTGTTCACCACCGGCGATGAACTGGTCGAACCAGGCCTGCCGCTGCGGCCGGGCGAGCTGTACAACAGCAATCGCGAACTGCTGATGGGTCTGTTGCGCGCCGACGGCTATGAGCCGGTGATGTGGCCCAATCTTGTCGACGATCCAGCCGCGATCGACTCGGGCCTGCGCCATGCCGGGCATGCGTTCGACGTAGTCATCACCTGCGGCGGCGTATCTGCCGGCGAGAAGGATTACATTCCTGCGCTGCTGCAGGCCGAGGGCGTCGTGCATTTCTGGAAAGTGCGGATGAAGCCGGGCATGCCGGTGTTGTTTGCGGAAGGCGGTCGCCTCGGCGAGGCGCTGTTCCTGTGTCTTCCCGGCAACCCGGTGTCGGTGCTGGCGACGTATCTCACGCTTGGGCGCACACTGCTGGACGCACTGCAGGGCCGCGCCGAACCGCGGCCAAGGCTGCGCGCGCGTCTCGCCCATGCTTGGCAGAAGACGCATGACCGCCTCGAATTTCTGCGCGGCCGTCTGTCGTACGACGACGAAGGTCGGCTGCACGTCGAACCCAATCCCGCCGATGGCTCGCACCGTATGCGCGCTGCTGCCGACAGCGATGCGCTGATTGTGCTGGGCGAGGGCGAAATGACTTTGGAAGCGGGAAGTCTGGTCGATGTATTGCCGTATTGATCGGCAGCACGCCTTTCTCGGTTGCGTATTCCGCAGACGAGCATCGATGTTCTTGAATGCTCAGATCATGCTTTGGGTTGTGTTGCATACGCGCAACGCAGGCATAGGTCTTGGCCTACGCGGGGATAACGATCAAAAGCAGATGCTTAGGTTTTCGCAGGTCATGAACTGTTCGCCGCACGAATAGTTTGCTATTCGGATACGGCAATCAGGGCCTTATCGAACGGCTCGACCCCCGCCATTTTGCTCAACCGCGGATCCCCAAGACTTGCAGCCCAATTAATGCAGCGGTTGAATGGAGCTGGATTGAACAAGCTTCGAGCCCCATTGACTTCAAGCGTAGCCCTGCTCGTGATGCAGTGGTCTCTTGAAGCGTGAAGTCTCGCCATAGTTTTTTTTGAAGTAAGTGTATATACCAACTTTTTCACTTGCATTTCTGTTAATGTAATCCCAGGCAATTTCACTGTTTCATGAAAGGTTCCTATTGTATGATCAGCATTTTCTAACATCACACCTTGTGCGCGAGTGCT
>JANOXT010000384.1:0-5973 GCA_031418555.1 Lysobacterales bacterium
TGGTTGCGAAAACTGCCGTAAATGATGCGATGCGGGCTTCGCGGCTCGCGCCGCTACTACAAAAGCAAAGGCTTTAATCTCCATCGTTCTGCGCTTCATCGTCGACATTATTTTTGATTGTGAAAACCGTCGTAACTGGTGCGATGCGGGCTTCGCGGCTCCCGCCGCTCCTACAAAAGCAGCGGCTTCAATCGCCATCGTGCTTCGCTTCGTCGTCGACATTATTTTGATTGCGAAACTGTCGTAACTGATGCGATGCGGGCTTCGCGGCTTCCGCCGCTCCTACAATAAGATTCTCAAGAGCAGCGGGAAGAGCAGGTATTCGGAGTTTCTGACCGGCTGTCAGCCGCCAGATACATGCTGATCAAATTATTTCGCGACAGGGTCCAGCGCTGAAAGATCCCACGATGTCACTGCGAAAGCGGCTTCCTCGCGGGGTGGGTTGCTACAGCTTGCGTCGCAGCGGGCTCGGCTGGGCGCGGTCGGCTTGCAAGCGGCCGAAAACAGCATCAATGTCAGTATCAAAGCGCTCCGGTAACGCATGCATGCATCCTCATTGGACTTGAAGCCGGTGAGTGCTGCTGATGCCTTGCGATATGGGTCTGCCGCAGCTTACGCAGCTTGTTCAGACAGGATGAATAGCTGCGGCAGAACAGTGACGCCTGTCTGCCGCAGCGCAGGCCGGACGTCAGACCAGCGTCGCTTCCATCGTGACCGGCACCGCCAGCGCGCGGGAAATGACGCAGCCCGCTTTGGCTGCATTCGCGATTTCGGCGAACTGTTCTGCCGTGATGCCGGGCACCGAAGCGCTGACGGTCAGATGCACACCGGTGATGGTTGGGCCCGGATCCATGCCTGGGTCCATCGCCGCTTCGGCGCGCGTGTCGATGTTTGTTGGAGTGAAACCGGCGCGACCCAGCACTGCCGAAAGCGCCATGCTGAAGCAGCCGGCATGCGCGGCAGCGAGCAGTTCTTCCGGATTGGTGCCTTTTTCGTCGCCGAAGCGGGTTTTGAAAGAATAATTCTGGTCGGCGAACAACCCGCTCTGCGGCGTGCTCATGCCACCCTTGCCGGTCTGGATATCGCCTTCCCAGTGTGCGGTCGCGAAACGTTTCAAGGCCATGACAATCATTCCTATGATGTGGGGGAAGGCACAGTCTACCCGCTCGTCGCGACCGGGAAATGCGCTTGGGCATGTTCGACGAAAGCGCGCACTTTAGGCGTCAGAAAACGGGCGCTGGGGAAAACGGCATGGACGGGCACCGGCGTCCGCGACCACGCCGGCATCACCCGCACCAGGCGGCCCGCTGCAACTTCAGGCTCTGCAATCAAGCGCAGATTCTCCGCGATGCCCAACCCCGCCAGCGTCGCGTCGCGCTGCGCGTACCTGCTGTCCACCCGCAGCCGCGGCGGGACGTCCACCACCTCCATCGCATCGCTGCCGGTTTGCAGGCGCAGCGGGGCCGGTTTGCCGCCGGGGGCGAATGCAATCAACGCATGCTGGGCCAGATCTGCAGGCGTCTGCGGCGTCCCGCATCGCTGCAGATAGGCAGGCGAAGCGTACAGCGCGTAATGCAGCTCGCCGAGCCGTCGCGCGGCCAGACGGGAATCCGGCAGCGGCCCGATGCGAATCGCCAGATCGTAGCCCTCGTGCACCAGATCGACGATCCGCGAACTGCTGTCGACCTCGATCGCCAACTGCGGGTACTTCAGCAGCAGCGCGCGCACCCAGTCGAAGGCTGCGAGCAGACCGAATTCCAGCGGTGCGGTGAGCCGCAGCAAACCGTGCGGCTCGCCATGCACCGCATGGGCGATGCGCTGGGTATCTTCGACTGCGGTCAGGATGCCGATCGCGCGTTCGAAGACTTCCCGGCCGATCTCGGTCAGACGCAGCGCGCGGGTCGTGCGTTCCAGCAGGCGCACGCCAAGCTCCGCCTCCAGCTCACTGACTTGCCGGCTGATCCGGGCTTTCTGACTGCGCAGCACCTCGGCGGCCCGGGTAAAGCTGCCGCTTTGAACCACAGTGACAAATGCGCGGAGGCGGACAAGGTCCATTGTTGCCTGATGTGTCAACGATTGGTGTCAATTAGACTTATTTATTCTCAAAGACACAATCCGGATACTGGGTGTCCTATCCAGCCCCCGGAGCCCACCATGAGCATGCAAGACCCCAACGTCGTGAACGCAGAGCGCCGCAAGCGTGTGGCCATCGTGATCGCCAACCCTGCGATCTCGATGTCCACCGGCTGGCCGGTCGGCTTCTGGTGGAGCGAACTGAGCCATCCCTATTTCGCGTTCACCGAAGCCGGTTACGAGGTCGAACTGTTCAGCCCGAACGGCGGCCGCTGCGAAGCGGACGGCATGAGCGACCCGAACGACGCCAGCGGCTACAGCAAGACGGATCTGATCAGCCAGGGATTCATCCATACGCCGGAGTTGATGGCCCTTGTAGAAAATACCGGTAAAGCAGGCGATATCGATGTCGCGACTTTCGACGCGATCGTGATGGCCGGCGGCCAATCGCCGATGTCCACCTACCATGACGCCACCGACGTGCACGCCAAGTTCGTCGCGTTCTACACCGCCGGCAAGATCGCAGCGGCGCTGTGCCACGGCGTATCGATACTGCGCTACGCCAAACTGCCCAACGGCGAATACCTTGCGAAGGGCAAAACGGTTACCGGCTTCGCCAATGTCGAGGAGGACTTTTCCGACAACGCCGTATGGAGCTACAACCTGCTGTCGCGCGACAAGCACGTGGTGCCGTGGCGGATCGAAGATGAACTCAAGAAGATCGGCGCCAACTACGTGCAGGCCGGTCTGTGGCGCAGCTTTGCAGTCCGCGACGGCAATCTGATCACCGGTCAGCAGAATTTCTCCGGCGCAGAGACCGCGCGCCTCGTGATCGAAGCTTTGGGGCGCTAAGTGGAATGAACCTGACCGCACGTCACATTGCCATCCTCGGCGCCAGCAACGTAGGCCGCGCACTCGCGCAGAATCTGATCGCACTGGGCGACAGCGTTTTCTTCGGCGTACCTGAGCCGCGAAAATACGCGGATGTGGCCACGCAGCTTGGCGCACGCATCGGCTCGGTCGAGGAAGCGATCGCCGATGCCACTATCGTGATTCTGGCGGTGCCATACCCGGCTGCGCTGCAGATCGCGGCGCAGGTCGTCGACTGGAACGACCGCATCCTCATCGATGCGAGCAACCCGATTGCGCCGGGCTTTGCCGGGCTCAACGTCGGCACCACCACATCCGCCGCCGAGCAGATCGCGCAGCGCGCCACCCATGCGCGCGTCGTGAAATGCTTCAACGTCACCGGCGCGGAAAACATGGCCGATCCGCGCACCGGCAGCGCACATGTCTTCATGCCCGCCGCCGGCGACGATGCCGGCGCGCGCGCGTCCGTGGTCGCGCTGGCCACGCGTATGGGCTTCGATGCGGTGGATGCAGGCCCGCTGTCCGCAGCGCGCTATCTGGAGCCCTTCGCCATGACCTGGATCCATCTGGCCTACGCCCGCGGCCAAGGGCGCAGCTGGGCCTTTTCGCAGACGCCGATGCGCACTTAAACGTTTTGTGCGGATCATCGCCGCGCCGCAGCTGCCTTGCGGCAATGCGGCTTGACCCGCGAGGCTGAACTTCCGATGCTTGACGGGCGCCCTCCTGGGCGCCCCGCCATGACCGCCCGCCGAGCGCCTGCTCGGACGGCAGGCTTCCCGAACGCGGACAGCCATGACGGCTCACCCCAACGCCTTCCGCGAAAGGAGAGTCGCTCATGTCGTATTCCACAGAACACATCCGCAATGTGGCCCTCGCAGGCCACCCTGGCGCCGGCAAAACCACCCTGTTCGAAGCCCTGTTGCATGCCGGCGGCGCAATCCAGACGGCAGGCACCATCGAACGCGGCAGCACGGTGTCCGATTTCGACGGCATCGAAAAGGAGCGCGGTCATTCCATCGACTGCGCGATCGCGGGTATCGACCACACCGCGCCCGGTCAGCCGCTGATCCACATCAACCTGATCGATACCCCCGGTTATCCGGATTTCCGCGGCCCCACCCTCTCCGCACTGGCGGCGGTGGAAACCCTGGCGGTGGTGGTCGATGCAGACACCGGCATCGGCTACGGCACGCGGCGGATGATGGAGTACGCCGAAGCGCGCAAACTCTGTCGCGTGATCGTGATCAACAAGATCGATCACGACGGCGCCAAGCTTGGCGCGCTGCTGGATCAACTGCGCGAGACTTTCGGCAATGAAGTGCTGCCGCTGAATCTGCCTGCCAACGGCGGCAGAACAGTCATCGACTGTTTCGGCAACACCAGCGGCGGCAGCGATCTGGGCGCAGTGGCCCACTGGCATCAGCGGATCATCGATCAGGTGGTGGAGATCAACGAAGGGGTGATGGATCATTTTCTGGAAGTGGGCGAGGAAGGCCTGAGCGGACAGGAGCTGCACGATGCCTTCGAGCAGTGCCTGCGCGAAGGCCATCTTGTTCCGGTCTGTTTCGTATCCGCACGCACCGGCGCTGGCGTGAAGGAACTGCTGGATGTCGCTGAAACACTGTTCCCGCATCCGGGCGAAGCCAATCCGCCGCTGTTCGTGAAAGGCCCGGGCGATGCCGGCGAGCCGATCGAAGCCGCACCCGATGCATCGGCCCATGTGATCGCCGATGTGTTCAAGATCGTCAACGACCCGTTCATCGGCAAACTCGGCATCTTCCGCGTCTATCAGGGCACGGTGAAAAAAGACATCCAACTGTTCGTCGACGACGGCAAGAAACCGTTCAAAGTCGCGCATCTGTTCAAGATGAAGGGCAAGGATCACGTCGAGATCGCGCAGGCGATTCCCGGGGACATCGCCGCAGTCGCCAAGATCGACGAACTGCATTTCGACGCCGTACTGCACGACAGCCACGACGAAGACCAGATCCACTTGGCGCCGCTGGCGTTCCCGAAACCCATGTTCGGTCTTGCGGTGGCCGCCGCGAGCAAAGGCCATGAGCAGAAACTGTCGATCGCGCTGCACAAGCTGGCCGAAGAAGATCCGTGCTTCCACGTCGAGCACGAGATCGAAACCAACGAAACCGTGGTCCGCGGTCTGTCCGACCTGCATCTGCGGATCAATCTGCAGCGGCTGAAGGATCGCTACGGCGTGGACGTGACCAGCCGACCGCCGCGCATCGCCTATCGCGAGACCGTCGGCGCGAATGCCGAAGGCCACTGTCGTCACAAGAAACAGACCGGCGGCGCCGGCCAGTTCGGCGAAGTGTTTCTGCGCATCGAACCGCTGCCGCGCGGCGGCGGGTTCGAGTTCGTCGATCATGTCAAAGGCGGCACCATTCCCGGTCAATTCATGCCTGCCGTGGAGAAAGGCGTGCGCCAGGTGCTGGCCAGCGGCGCGATCGCCGGCTATCCGATCCAGGACGTGCGTGTGATCGTCTACGAGGGCAAGCACCATGCGGTGGACAGCAAGGAAATCGCATTCGTCGCCGCAGGCAAGAAGGCGTTTCTGGATGCGATCGCGAAAGCGCGGCCACAGGTGCTGGAACCCATCGTCGACCTGGAAGTCTCTGCGCCGGAATCGCATATGGGCGACATCAGCGGCGGGCTGTCGTCCAAACGCGCGCGGATCAACGGGACCGATTCGGTGCGCGGCGGCGAAATTGTGGTGAAAGCGCAGGTGCCGCTGTCGGAACTGGAAGGCTATGCGGCGGAGCTGAAATCGGTCACTGCGGGCCGCGGCCGTTATTCGCTGGAGTTCAGTCACTACGAACCGGTGCCGCCGCAGGTGCAGAGCAGGCTGGTGGATGCCTACAGACCGAGGCACGAAGAAGACTGAGGCTGACCGTGTTTTCCCATGGATGCCGTTTCATTTCAAGAACCTATGCACAAGGAGAATCACCATGCATCCGGTCGCCTTTGCTGCTTTGATATTGAGTTTTTTTTCAGCGAATGCTTTTTCTCATAACG
>JANOXT010000385.1:0-5349 GCA_031418555.1 Lysobacterales bacterium
GAAGGCCGGATGAGGGGCGCCGTTCACGTGGCACAAATCGCAACCGCAGCTGCGGTTGATTTTTTGCGGGAGCGAAAACCAAGATCGAACTTTCAGCCGCTGCACCCATGGCATAGGGTGCAGCCTTGGCGCACCGTTTGCGTTTGCTTGGTGTTGTGTGGGGCGGTAAACCAACCCGACCAAGTTAATGCCAGAAATTTTGTAGGGTGGGCTTTATGCCCACCATCGCAACACCCCCAATGCGGCGTAAATGATCGAAGCAAAACCGCTCGCTAGGAAATCAAGCTCCGCAATCGTTCACGCGTCATTCGGTGGGCATAAAGCCCACCCTACGAGGTCTCAAAAATGCATGGCATACGAGTAATGCACCCAATCTGATGACAAGCGATGCGGCATCGTCGACATGTCACAAAATGACCCGGGTGTCGCGCAGCGACCACCGGGCGATGGGACTGCGATACCTCCCTTCTCCCCGCACAGCGGGGAGAAGGTGGCCGAATGCCGGATGAGGGGTGCCGTTCACGGCGCGCATATCGACACGGCAGCAGCGGTTGCCCTTTGTGGAGGCTGGAACCGAGATCAAACTTTCAGCCGCAGCACCCATCGAATAGGGTGCAGCCTTGGCACACCGTTTTTTTTGCTTGGTGTTGTGTGGGGCGGTAAGTCGATCTGACCCGCTATTCGGCTTCGTTCTAGCATGGGAATTCGGGCCAGCTACACGTAGACTCGATTGCTCTTATGGCACAACTGCCTATGTGTCTGGGTAACAGGCCCGAGGCAACGAGTTGTTTGCCGCTAAAGTTGCAGCACATGCAATAGAGGGGATGCAGGCAATGTCGAAGACGCAACTGAAGAAGTTGGGAATCGAGAAGTTTCGTGCACTGAACAACGTAGAATCGAATTCGGCGAATAGGTCACGGTCATGTGTGGGAAGAACGGCACTTCCAAGTCGTCTATTCTCGGCATAATTGCGCAAATTTTCAGTTTCGACAAGGATTACGTAAAAAGCGGCGATCTCGTTTTCCGGCAGATTGCGGGTGGGTCGTTTAAGTCGCGATACACCGAACACTTCAGAATCTCGGATAAGTTTGATGTTCATGGCTCCGTGAAGGTCAATATCGAATTGTTTGATGGCTACACCGAGAAGCTTGCGACCGCAAAACTTGGGTTCTCGAGCCGCGGGAAGTTGCCTAACAGGCTGCTGAAATACCTATCATTTCAAAGCCCTCTCCTTTCACTTCGCAGCTTGAATCCATGCATTTCCAGCTGCGAGAGCGAAAGTGATCACTTTTTAGCCAAACAGACTCGGGCATCGCTGCGCTCACCCCACCCTACGATGGGGTTGGATTTTTCTGAGGGTTGAACGCGGGGTTTTCCGATGGCGGCCGATGACGGCGACTGGCAGGCTTACGGTATGCCTGACTATCGACGCCTGTGGGTGCCCGGCGGCACCTATTTCTTCACGGTGAATTTGGCCGATCGTTCGCGTCGGCTATTGGTAGAGCGTATTGATGCGCTGCGCGCGAGCGTGGCGGCGGTAAGCGTGGCGCATCCTTTCGCGAGCTTCGCTTGGTGCGTGTTGCCCGATCACCTGCATACGGTGTGGGCGCTGCCGCCCGGCGATCCCGATTTCGCGACGCGCTGGATGCTGATCAAAGCTGGGTTTTCACGACGCATCGCAAGCGACGAACAGGTGTCACCTTCGCGGTATAAGCATCGCGAACGCGGCATCTGGCAACGCCGCTACTGGGAGCATCTGATCCGCGACGAAAGGGATCTGCGCAATCACATCGATTACATCCACTTCAATTCCGTGAAGCATGGTTACGTTTCGCAGGTAAGCGATTGGCCGCATTCGTCGTTCCATCGTTTTGTTCGAGACGGCGTGTTGCCTGTCGGCTGGAGCGGGGAGCCGACCGATCAAAATGGCTAAGCTCACGGCGGGTTAAAACCCACCCTACGGTTCGAATCGTTCGCTTGTATCCATGCGGACGTTGCGAAGGTGCGCCGTTGCGAGGTGCGCGGCGTAGCGAGGTTCGGCGAAATAGCCGATCAGGATGGAGCGCCGGCGTGCGCCGGTTGGATTGATGCTGCCGGCGTGCAGCAGATCGGCATCGAACACCAGGATGTCGCCTGCCGCGCCTGCGAGCTGCACTGATCGGAGCTCGTCGTTGAGGTCGAACGGTGGCTCGCCCGGCGCTGGGCGATGACTGCCGGGGACCAGACGCGTTGCGCCGTTGTCGGGGCCGTAGTCGTCGAAAAAGGCCAGCGCATTCACGGTATCGCCGGGCCGCTGCGCCGACAGATCGCGATGCAGGCCCTGATGGCCGCCACCCATCAAGGGTTCGCGGCCCTCCACCTGCGCAAGAAAAAACCGTTCGCCCATCAACGCGCCGACCACGGTCAGCAATAACTGCAGCCGGCACACGGCCTGTACCTTCGCATCCAGGTCCAGCATCGCATGGCGCCAGTCCGCGCCGCGCGGTACCGGCCACTGGTTCGATGGTGTCACCCCCGCATCGAACGCATTGCGAAGATCGCCCAGCCATTCTGCCGGGATCGCCCTGTGGAGCAGTGCATAGCCGTCTTGATGCAGCTGGTTGCGGTCGATCATGGGTGCAACGGTTCCTCCAGAGCCCAGTGGTACTTCTATCCGGTTTTTGGGCAAAAAACACGGGGACATGGCTTGATCGACACTGATCGTGGTGGCGTATGATCCTCGATCAGAGCCATGTGCAGCTCGCGATATGGTCACCAAGCAATCAGGGAGCAGCGGACGATGAGCGCATATCCGAACAAGGTGCACGACGTTGTGCTGGGCAGCGGCAAACATGTGTTTCTGCCGGAATGGCAGGGGCTGCAGCCGCCGAAGCACGGCGAGGCGCTGCATCAGGCGGCCTACAGCCCCCGGACCGGGGAACGGCCGCAGTTCTACGATTCCACCGCCGAGTGGATGCGCAACGACGGCGCCCAACGCACGCTTCCCGGGGCGAACGTCTCGTTGGAGAACCAGCACCTGCGGCTGTTCTATTTCCCGACCACCAAAACGTGGCATGCGTCGGACGCGCTGGATATCGATCACGTGACGCCGTGGCGGGAACATCTGGTCGCCAAGGGCGTCGACAACCGCGCCGATGCCGCGCGGGCCTACAACGATATCGACAACCTGCGCGTGGTGCCGTCGGTCTACAACCGCGCGCGCGACAGCGCCGATACGCTGCTGAAGACCCACACCGCGGACTCGAAGCCGTGGCAGGACTGGGTGACGACGCGGCTTGGCTACGATGCTGCCGTCGCGTCTCCGGCGTTCGATCCGGACCGCGATCTCGCCCGCCGCACCAAGACCACCACCGGGCAGCCCTGGACCGACGAACATGTGCGTTCGGATCTGAGCTTCGACAAGCGGGTGCTGGACACGTGGTTCAACCATGCGCTGCAGGAGGCGCATGCCGGTGCGGTGCAGGTGCCCAATCCGGAAACGGGGAAGAACGATGAGGTGCATCTGTTCCGCTGCGCCGGCTCCAGGCAGCTCACCACCCGCGACGCGCTGGATATCGACCACGAGATTCCGTTCGAGATCGTTTCCGAAAAAATGCGCGAACTGTTCCCCAACCATGTGCTCAGCAAAGCCGACATGCTGGACGTGTACAACGACACCAGCAATCTGCGGCTGGTGACGCGCGGGGTGAACAGCTCGCACGAATACGAGCGGGGCACGGACGGGCACTGGCGCGACACGTTCGCGCCGGAGAAGCCGGGCGAATTCGCGAAGTTCATCGAAGACGGACCGCCGCTGGATGAGAAAGCGTCGCGGCTGATCAAGGAACATTTTTCCGGCAAGGACGTGGCGCTTCCCAAAGCCGCGAGCGACGCGCCGGTGAACATGATGATTCCGCGCCGGTCGGGCGATCCCGACAATCTGCAGCCGCAGTCCCTGCAGACTTTGGCTGCGGCCAACGCCGCGCTGACCCGTCCGGAAAGCCCCTATCACGGCATCTACGGCAAGGTATCGGGCGTTGTCGACACTCTGGCCGAAAGCGATCCGCGCTTCTACGCCAGCATGAAATTTTTCCTCAACGGCAACAATCCCGCGCCGGGCCATATCGAGAACATCGCCACGTCGTTGATCGCGGCGGCCAAAGAGGGCCACATGACCCGGATCGACGCCATCGTGACCAATCCGCAGCGCACCAGCCTGTTCGCGATCCAGAGCAACGGGCAGGGCGACGTGCTGAACCGGGTGGAAGTGCCGCTGCGCGGCGCGCTGCAGTTCACGGTGGAGGAAAACACCCGGCGGGTGCTGCACACCGACGGCCAGGCACTGCAGCACAGCGCGCCGCCGGCGCCACCGCTGGATATCAGCAAACACGGGCACCACCAGTAGTCTTCGCGCGTTCAAAACATCGGCGATCAGCACGGGCTGTTTTCGATGTGCGCTTGTCGATGTCGATCGCGCGGCTCCGTACCGCGCAGGTATCGTCGGCGGAATGACCTTCGGCCTTTGACCAGGATGGTTCCGTGCCTGATGCTCTCCCGGGCTTGACTGCTTTGTCCGGGGACCACTGTGATCGTTCAATCGTTGAAATGGCTGCTCGCTGTGTGCCTGTTGTGCCTGTTGTGCCTGGTGCTGTGGCCCAGCGCCGCGTGGAGCGCCGACGGCGCCACGCTGGTGCGCGATCTGCCGCCCGGTCTGCAGGTGCCCGAAGCGGCCCGGCCCGGGCCTGACTTCGATGTCGAACGCGCCACCGAGGCGTATCTGAACCTGCTGTCGCCCGCGCAGCGCGCGCGATCCGACGCTTATTTCGAAGGCGGCTACTGGCTGCAGCTGTGGCAGCTGCTGTACGGCCTGGGCGCCAGTGCGCTGCTGCTGGCCACCGGATGGTCGCGGCGCATGCGCGACCGTGCGCGGCGGATCAGCGCGCGCCCGTGGCTGAACACGGCGGTCTATGCGGTGATGTTTCTGGTCGCGACGCAGGCGATCAGCCTGCCGCTGTCGGTCTACACCGGCTACCTCCGCGAACACGCCTATGGTCTGTCCACGCAGACCTTCGGTGCGTGGCTGCGCGATCAGGCCATCGCCATGGCGATCGCACTGGTCATCGTGCCGTTCGTGGTTGCGGGCCTGTACGCGCTGCTGCGTCGGGCCGGCGAGCGCTGGTGGCTGTACGCGGGCATGGCCGGGTTCGTCTTCATCCTGTTCATCAGTCTGATCGCGCCGGTGTTTCTCGCACCGCTGTTCAACGACTACAAGCCGCTGCCGGCAGGCGAAGCGCGCGAGACCATTTTGTCGTTGGCGCGCGCGAACCGCGTCCCTACCGAGCACGTCGAATGGTTCGACGCATCGCGTCA
>JANOXT010000386.1:0-1633 GCA_031418555.1 Lysobacterales bacterium
TGGCGCGCGGGCATGCGCTGGATGCAGTGCTGCCGGCGTTCACCAGCAACATCGCGCGGCATCTGCGCCTTGCGTGCAAAGGCGAAATCGCCATTGGTGCTGATGCCGACTTGGTGATACTCGATGCGGCAGGCAACGTGAGCGATGTCATGGCGCAGGGTGTCTGGCATCTCCGCGATGGCGAAGTGTTGCGCGCTGGTCTATTTGAGCTGTCCGACCACGCTGCACATCAGCATCACTGAACACGTATTTTTGAACACGAATCACCACACTCTTTCGCCAAATACTTTTGCTCAGGAAAACTGATGTGTCCCAGTAAAATTCCCGATGGGGAAGCGCGCGGTTGGATCATTCCGATCGGCGGCGCTGAGGAAAAAGAAAACGACCGCGCGATCCTCGCCCGTTTCGTCGAACTCTGCGGTGGTGCCAACGCCGATATCGTGGTGATCCCGACCGCGAGCCGGTTGGCTGCGACTGGCCCACGCTATGTCGAGATCTTCAACGACCTCGGTGTTACCAAAGTAGAGGTGATGGATTTCGACACCCGACGCGATGCCGACGAACCGCGCCGGGTGGCGCGGATCGAGCAGGCCAGCGGCGTGTTTTTCACCGGCGGTAATCAGCTGCGGCTCAGCACATTGCTGGGCGGTACGGCGGTCGCGAAAACGATCCGGCAGTGCAACGCCAGCGGCATGCATGTGGCCGGCACCAGCGCCGGTGCGGCGTTTCTCAGCGAACACATGATTGCGTTCGGCGAAGAGGGCCCGACACCGATTGCCGGGATGGTGCGGCTGGCCCCAGGACTCGGGCTGACCAACCGTTTCGTGATCGACCAGCATTTCCGTCAGCGCGACCGCCTCGGCCGGCTCACGGCAGCGCTGGCGTTCAATCCGTTCGCGATCGGCATCGGTCTGGACGAAGACACCGCCGCGCTGATTTCGCCGGACAACGTGGTCGAAGTGCTGGGCAGCGGTGGCGTGACCGTGGTCGATGCCGCCGGCCTGCAGTTCTCGTCGATGGCACAAGTAGAGGAGGGCGAACCGGTCTGCCTGCTGGGCCTGAGCTTCCACATCCTCGTCGCCGGTGCTACGTTCAACCTGCACACGCGCAAGGCTTCGGCCGGCGCGCTGCTCGTACCCAAGGAATAGCGGGCTGTCGGAAACAGCCAGCTGTCGCAGCCACGGACGGCTGCGACGGCGAAGCGGGCGCGTAGGCGTTCGCTTCGCCGGGAGCGAGTCCGGCGGTGCCGGACCCGCGACTTGAAAAACGTACTGGAGCAGGTTTTTCAATCATTCGACAAAACAGGAGTCGGTTCACGTGATGCGCATTCTCGATCGTTCGGTATTCGTTGGTCCCTCGCTGTATGCGCATTTTCCGGTGATCCGGCTGGAGCTGGATCTCGGCAAGCTGGAAGCCTGGCCCACCGGCCGGCTCGGCGCCGGTTTCGTCGATGCGCTGGTCGAAGCCGTGCCCGGTCTGGCCGAACACGGCTGCTCCTACCGCGAGCCCGGCGGCCTGATCCGGCGAATGAAGGAAGGCGAGGGCACCTGGCTGGGTCACGTGCTGGAACACGTCGCCATCGAACTGCAGAACATGGCCGGCGAAGACGTGACCTTCGGCAAGACCCGCAGCA
>JANOXT010000387.1:0-11969 GCA_031418555.1 Lysobacterales bacterium
CAGCCGCAGGACAGCTATTCGCTGCGCTGCACGCCGCAGGTGCACGGCGCGGTGCGCGACGCGGTGGCGCAGGCCAAGCGCGTGTTCGAGATCGAACTGAATGCTGTCACCGACAATCCGCTGGTGTTTCCCGATGCGCGCGCCGAACACGTCGAGCAACAGGTGATTTCCGCAGGCCATTTCCACGGCATGCCGCTGGCGCTGGCGATGAGCTACGTGAAAGCCTCTATCCCGGTGCTGGCGTCGATCAGCGAACGTCGGCTCAACAAGCTTGTCGACCCCGCGACCAACGACGGCCTGCCGCCGTTTCTGATCGGCAATGAAGACGCCACCGAATCCGGCTTCATGATCGTGCAGTACACCGCGGCGGCGATCGTCAACGACCTCGCCAGTCGCGCGCATCCGGCGTCGGTGTATTCCATTCCGACCAGCGCCAATGCCGAAGACCACGTATCGATGGGTGCGAATGAAGCCCGACACGTGCTGTCGATGGTCGACGATCTGGGCAAGGTATTGGCGCTGGAGCTGGTCATCGCCGCGCAGGCGCTGGATCTGCGCCGCGACATGATCAACGCCGCGCGCGATCTGGCCAGTCGCGCCGACGCTGTGGCGCTGGCATCGAAAGTGCAGGGCGGCCTGCAGCCCGCCGATGACGGCTATGGCGACTTTCTGGCCGAAATCGAAGCGCTGCGCGTCGAGCTGTCGGCGGCCGAGCCCTTTCATCCCGGCAGAGCAGTGGCCGCCGCGCACGATGCGATCCGCGCGCGCGTGCCGTTTCTCGACCGCGACCGCGCACTGGATGTCGATCTTGCCGCAGCGATGGTGCTGGTCCGCGAGGGCAGCGTGCTCGCAGCGGCGCATGCGGTGAACGACTAAAACGTTCGACCGCCCTGCTGTTGTAGGAGCGACGCAAGTCGCGAAGCCTGCTAAATACGAACAATGTTGACGTACGCAACCATGATGTCTGTAAACGGCCTTTTCCGATTGCGCATGTCATCGCAACTGTTGTATCGAGGGCCTCGCGACTTCCGTCGCTCCCACAAAAGCCATGCTTCCGATGTTCTTGTGGGAGCGGCGGAAGCCGCGATGCTCGCTACATCGGAGCAGTGTTGATTTGCTTAATCATGATATCTGCAGCCCGCCTTTTAGGATTACGCATGCCATCTCGTCTGTGGTGGTGACGGCATCGCGACTTGCGTCGCTCCTACAAAAGCCATGTTCGGGGAGCGTTTGCCGGCTTGACAGCCTTGGCGTGGATCGTTAATGTACTAACACGCTATTACATTATTCGCCCGCCCAAGCCATGAAACATCGTCCCCAGCCCGTTCCTGATCAGGACGCCGATGCCGCGCTCGACGCCTTGTCGCGTGCGTTGGCGGGGCTGTTGACGCCTGAAGCTGTGCGCGCGTTTCTGGTCGATCTGTGCACGCCGGCCGAACTCGAAGCGATGGCCGACCGCTGGAAAGTGGTGCCTTTGCTGCTGGAAGGCGTGCCGTATCGCGAAATACACGACCGCACCCTGGTCAGCGTCACCACCATCGGCCGGGTTGCGCGCGTGCTTGAACGCGGCGCCGGCGGCTATGGCCTGGCCATCGAACACCTGCAGCGGCCGAAGCGTCGCCGCGCCTGAGGATACTGTCATGCAACGAACCACCGCCGCGACCGAGCGCGATCGCCTGCGCATCGCCATCCAGAAAAGCGGACGGCTCAGCGAGCCCGCGTTGGCTTTGCTGGCCGCCGCCGGCCTGAGCTGGCAGGAAAGCCGCGACAAGCTCTTCTACTACGGCGAATCGCTACCGGTGGATCTGCTGCTGGTGCGCGATGACGATATTCCCGGCCTGATCGCCGACGGCGTCTGCGACCTCGGCATGGTCGGCCGCAATGTGCTGTTGGAGCAATCCTACGACCGTGCGTCGCGCGGCGCAGCGCCGGCGTTCAGCGAGTGGCGCGCGCTCGGTTTCGGCCGCTGCCGGCTGATGTTCGGCATTCCCAGCGAATGGACCTGGGCGCCGGAGACGCAGCTGCCCGGCAAGCGCATCGCTACCAGCTATCCGGCGCTGCTGTCGCGCTGGCTGTCCGATCGCGGCATTCCTGCCGACGTGGTGACGATGTCGGGCTCGGTCGAAATCGCGCCGCGGCTGGGCCAGGCCGATCTGGTCTGCGATCTGGTGTCCAGCGGCGCGACCCTGGTCGCCAACGGACTGAAACCGATTGAAGTCGTGCTGGACAGCGAAGCGGTGCTCGCCGGTCCCGCCGACGGTTTCAGCGACGTGCGCGCCGGCATCGCCGATCTGCTGCTGCGCCGCCTGGATGGCGTGATGAAGATCCGCGACAGCAAGCTGCTGATGTTCCAGGCCTCGCGTGCGCTGTTGCCGAGCCTCATGCAACTGCTGCCCGACGCCGAGCCGCCCACGGTGATGTCGCTCGACGGCGGCGGCGTGGATGCCAGCGGCAACGGCACCGGCGATGTCGCGCTGCAGGCGCTGTGCCACGGGGTGATGACCTGGCAGCGGCTGGAAGATCTCAAACGCGCCGGCGCGCGCGGGCTGATGGTGCTTCCGGTCGAAAGGATGCTGGCATGAACACCACGCCCAGCACGCCGCTTGCCAACCGGATCGACCTCAATCTGCTGGTGTGGGATGCGTTGGACGACTCCGGACGCCGTGCGGCGCTGCGCCGCCCCACGCAGGACTCCGCCGCGGCCGTACGGCTGGGCGTGGGCAAGATTCTCGCCCGCGTCCGCGCCGACGGCGATATCGCGCTGCGCAAATTTTCGCGCCTGCTCGACCGCGCTGCGTTGGATGTATTCGAAGTGAGCACGGAGGAATTCCTGTCGGCCGAGGCCTCGCTGGACGCATCGCTGAAGGCGGCGATCGTCGATGCTTCGGAGCGCATCGCTATTTTCCACCGCGACAGCGGCGCGCGCGAATACGCGGTCGACACCGCACCGGGCGTGCAGTGCCGTCGCGTGGTGCGTCCGATCGCGCGCGTCGGCCTGTACATTCCCGCCGGCAGCGCGCCGCTGCCCTCGACGATGCTGATGCTGGGCATCCCCGCGCGCATCGCCGGCTGCGAGGAAGTGGTGGTGTGCACGCCGCCGCGCGTCGACGGTACCGCCGATCCGGCGGTGCTGTTCGCTGCGCGCCAGTGCGGCGTGAACAAGGTCTTCAAACTCGGCGGCGCGCAGGCGATCGCCGCGATGGCGCTGGGCACCGAAACCGTGCCTGCTTGCGACAAGCTGTTCGGCCCCGGCAATGCCTGGGTGACCGAGGCCAAGCGTCAGGTGTCCACGGTTGAAGGCGGCCCGGCCATCGACATGCCTGCGGGTCCGTCCGAAGTGCTGGTGATCGCAGACGGCGGCGCCAACCCTGCGTTCGTCGCCGCCGATCTGCTCTCGCAGGCCGAGCACGGGCCGGATTCGCAGGTGATCCTGCTCAGCGATTCCGACGTGCTGATCGCCCATGTCGCCCGCGCATTGGCGACCCAGCTCGCGCAGCTGCCGCGCGCGGCGATCGCCCGCGAGGCGTTGTCGCAGTCGCGGTTGATCCGTGTGGCGTCGATCGCGGATGCGTTCGAAGTCAGCAACCGATATGCGCCCGAGCATCTGATTCTGGCGCTGCGCGAGCCGGAGCTATGGATGGATCGCGTGCGCGCGGCGGGTTCGGTCTTCCTGGGCGATTACGCCGCCGAGGCGCTGGGCGATTATTGCAGCGGCACCAATCACGTGCTGCCGACCGGCGGCGCAGCGCGCGCCTGGAGCGGGCTGTCGGTCACCAGTTTCCAGACCGCGATCAGCGTGCAGAGCGTGTCCCGCGAAGGGCTGAGGCGCATCGGCCCAAGCGCGATCCGCATCGCCGAAGCCGAAGGCCTGCAGGCGCACGCCAACGCGGTTGCGATCCGGATCGCAGCCGTCGAGGCCGAGGCTGCGCGATGAGCGCGTCCTTGATGAAACAGCCGGGCGGCAGCATTCTGGATCTGGTGCGCGAAGATCTGCGCAGCTTCGCCGGCTACGCATCCGCACGCAGTCATGCGGTGGATGGCCGGCCTTTGGAAGGGACGGTCTGGCTCAATGCCAACGAATCGCCGTGGGCCAATGCGGCCGATGATGCGGGCGCGCTGCGGCGTTATCCGCAGCCGCAGCCTGAAGCCCTGCGCGTGCGCCTGGCGGAGGTTTATGGGGTACGGCCGGAACAGCTGCT
This sequence comes from Lysobacterales bacterium, assembly GCA_031418555.1. Taxonomy (GTDB): domain Bacteria; phylum Pseudomonadota; class Gammaproteobacteria; order Xanthomonadales; family Xanthomonadaceae; genus Lysobacter_I. The sequence continues at coordinate 4,200 of JANOXT010000387.1, forward strand.
GATCGGTCGCGGCAGCGACGAAGCCATCGATCTGCTGGTGCGCGCGCTGTGTCGCGCCGAACATGATCCCATCGTCATCGCGCCGCCGGTGTTCGGCATGTATGCGGTGTGCGCACGGCTGCAGGGCGCGCCGCTGATCGAAGCGCCGTTGATCGAGCGGCCGGAAGGCTGGATGACCGATCTGGCCGCGATGCGCGATCTTGCGGTCGCCCGTCGCGCCAAGATCGTGTTCCTGTGCTCGCCCGGAAACCCCACCGGCGAACGGATTTCGCTGGCTGCGGTGCGCGCACTGGCGCAGTCGCTGGTCGGGCGTGCGCTGGTGGTCGTCGACGAGGCCTACATCGAATTCGCAGACGCGCCGTCGGCATCGGCGTTGATCGACGAATATCCGAATATCGCCGTGCTGCGCACGCTGTCGAAGCTGCATGCGCTGGCCGGCGCGCGCATCGGCTGTCTGCTCGCGGATCCTGCCTTGATCGCTGTGCTGCGTCGCTGCCAGGCGCCGTATCCGGTTCCGCAGCCATGCGCCGAGCTCGCACTGCGGGCGTTGGAACCTGCGGCCATCGCGCAAGCGGCTGCGCACGCCGCGACGATCCGCGCCGAACGCGAGCGCATGTTCGAAACGCTGCAGCAGCTGGACGGCGTACGTTGCGTTTACCCCAGCGCCGGCAACTTTCTGCTGGCGCGATTCGATGACGCCGAAACCGCGTATCGCCGTCTGCTGGCGGCAGGCGTGGTGGTGCGCGATATGCGCGCGACGCCGGGACTCGGCGATGCGCTGCGCATCACGATTGGTTTGCCGGAAGAAAACGCCGCGCTGTTCGCGGCGCTGCAACCGGCAGAGGCCGCAGCATGAGCGCGCTCAAGCCCATCCTGTTCGTCGACCGCGACGGGACCCTCATCTGCGAGCCGGCGGATTTCCAGATCGACGCGTACGCCAAGCTGGCGTTCGTCGATGGCGTGATCGCGGCGATGCTGCGGCTGCGCGATGCGGGCTACGACTTCGTGATGGTGACCAATCAGGACGGCTTGGGCACCGATGCGTTTCCGCAGGACACTTTCGACGGTCCGCATGCGCTGATGCTGCAGATTTTCGAGAGTCAGGGCATCCGCTTCCGCGACATCCTGATCGACCGCAGTTTTCCGCAGGACAACTCACCCAATCGAAAACCTGCGCTTGGCTTGATGCAGTCGCTGCTGCGCGACCGCAGCATCGACTGGGCGCGTTCGGCGATGGTCGGCGACCGCCAGACCGATATCCAGTTCGCCGAAAATCTCGATATCCGCGGCTTCAAGCTGAAATCGCCGCAGTTCGGCGACGGCGTCGACTGGGCGCACATCGCCCACGTGCTGGTCGATGTGCCGCGCACCGCGCGCGTCGAACGCAAAACCAAGGAAACGCGCATCGAGGTTGAAGTGGATCTCGACCGCGAGGCCGATCCTGATGTGCACACGGGTTTGGGTTTCTACGATCACATGCTGGAACAGCTCGGCAAACACGGCGGTTTCGCGCTGCGGCTGCGCTGCGATGGCGATCTGCATATCGACGAACACCACACCGTCGAGGACAGCGCGCTTGCGCTGGGACAGGCGCTGCGTCAGGCGCTGGGCGACAAGCGCGGCATTGGCCGTTATGGCTTCACCCTGCCGATGGACGAAGCGCAGGCGACCGCGACGCTGGACTGGTCGGGCCGTCCGTATTTCGTCTTCGACGGCACGTTTGCGCGCGAAAAAGTCGGCGATCTCGCCACTGAACTGGTGCCGCACGTCTTCCGTTCGCTGTGCGAAACCGCCGGGCTGAATCTGCATCTGTCGGTGCGTGGCGACAACGATCACCACAAGATCGAAGCATGTTTCAAGGCCGTCGCGCGTGCGCTGCGGCAGTCATTCAAACGCGAAGGCGATGCGCTGCCCAGCACCAAGGGCACGCTGTGAACGAGCTGGCGGACAGCGGTTTGGTGCTGATCGATGCCGGCGGCGCGAATCTGGGCTCGGTGCGCTATGCGCTGGGCCGCATCGGTGCGCAGCCGCGCCTGGTGCGCGATGCCGATGAGCTGGGCACGCCGCAGCGGATCATTCTGCCCGGCGTCGGCGCTGCGGCGCCGTCGATGGCGCTGCTGCGCGCACGCGGGCTGGATGTTGCGCTGCGCGCCAGCGAGGCGCCGCTGCTCGGCGTATGCGTCGGCATGCAGCTGCTGTTCGAATCGTCGGAAGAAGGCGATGTCGAATGTCTCGGGCTGCTCAAAGGCCGCGTCCGCAAACTCGCCGACGGACCCGGACTGCGCGTGCCGCACATGGGATGGAATCGGCTGCGCAAGCGTGCCGACGCGGACGGTGCCACTTCGCCGCTACTCCACGGCATCGACGAGGGCGCACACACGTATTTCGTGCACAGCTACGCGGTATTGATCGACGGCGACACCGAGTCCTGCGTGCTTGCCGGAAGCGACCACGGCCAGCGTTTCGCTGCGGTGGTCGGCAGCGGCAAGCGCTATGGCGCGCAATTCCACCCCGAGCGTTCGTCCGCAGCCGGTCTGCGCCTGCTCGACAACTTTCTGAAGCTTTCGGTATGAGTGCCGCTGCCATCGACTCCTCAGTCATCGAGTTCACCGCTTACCCCGCCATCGATGTCCGCGACGGCCGCGTCGTGCGTCTGCAGCAGGGCGATTACGATCGCGAGACCCGCTACGCCGACGATCCGTTCCCGGTTGCGATGCGCTACGCCGACGCCGGCGCGCGCTGGCTGCATCTGGTCGATCTTGACGCTGCGCGCGCGGGCGGCTACACGCTGGCGCCGCTATTGCGCAACATCGCCGACGACGGCCGCCTGCAGGTGCAGACCGGCGGGGGCGTGCGCGATGAAGCCGCGCTGGCGAGCATGCTCGAGCAGGGCGCGTCCCGCGTCGTGGTGGGCTCGATGTCGGTACGCGAACCCGATTCAGTCGAAGCCTGGCTGCAGCGCTACGGCACCGAACGCATCACCATCGCGCTGGACACGCGGCAGGACGACGCGGGCGTATGGCAACTGCCGATCCATGGCTGGACCCAGCCTGCAGCGCTCGATCTCGACGCCTGCCTGCGCCGCTACCGCGATGCCGGTGCGAAGCATCTGCTGTGCACCGATATCGCCCGCGACGGCATGATGCTGGGCCCCAATATCGCGCTGTATCGGATGATCGTTGCGCGCGATGAAGGATTTCTGCTGCAGGCCAGCGGCGGCATGCGCGATGTCGCCGATATCGTCGATGCGCGCGATGCGGGCTGCGCGGGCGCGGTGCTCGGCCGCGCGCTGCTGGAAGGCGGCATGACCATCGAGGATGCATTGACATGCTGAGCGTGCGGATCGTGCCGTGCCTGGACGTGCGCGGCGGTCGCGTCGTGAAAGGCGTGCGCTTCCGCGATCACGTCGACATGGGCGACATCGTAGAACTGGCGTGCCGCTATCGCGATGAAGGTGCCGATGAGCTGGTGTTCTACGATATCGGCGCCAGCCCGGACGGCCGCGCGGTCGATGTCGAGTGGGTCGAACGCGTCGCTTCGGTCATCGATATTCCCTTTTGCGTGGCCGGCGGTATCCGCAGTGTCGAGACTGCGCAGCGCGTACTGTTTGCGGGCGCGGATAAAGTATCGATCAATACCCCGGCGCTGGAGCGACCGCAGTTGATTTCTGAAATCGCCGAGGCCTATGGCAGCCAGTGCGTGGTGGTCGGCATCGATTCGATGCGCGACGCCGACGGCGTCTGGCGCGTGCGCAGCTACACCGGCGACCCCGACAAGACCAAAGCGCTGGGCAAGGCCACGCTGGACTGGGTGCGCGAAGCGCAGGCGCTGGGTGCGGGCGAGATCGTGCTCAACTGCATGGACAGCGACGGCGTGCGCAAGGGCTACGACCTGGAACAGCTCAAAGCGGTGCGCGCGATCTGCAGCGTGCCGCTGGTCGCCTCCGGTGGGGCCGGCGCGGTCGAACATTTCACCGATGCGTTCCGCGAGGCGGATGTGGACGCCGCGCTGGCCGCGAGCGTATTCCACTCCGGCGCGATCGCGATTCCGGATCTCAAGCGCGAACTCCGCGCACAGGGCATCGAGGTGCGGCTGTGAACGCAATACAGGCTGCTGACGCGCCTGCGCTGAATATCGAAACGCTGGCCTGGGAAAAACAGGACGGGCTGCTGCCGGCCATCGTGCAGGACGCCGATACGCATCGCGTGCTGATGTTGGGCTACATGTCGCGTGAGGCCTTGGCGAAAACGCTTGAACTGCGGCAGGTCACTTTCTTCAGCCGCAGCAAACAGCGGCTCTGGACCAAGGGGGAGGTGTCGAAAAACTTTCTGCACCTCGTGGACGTGACAGTCGATTGCGACCAGGACACCCTGCTCGTCACCTCGCGGCCCGAGGGCCCGACTTGTCACCGGGGCACGCCGAGTTGCTTCGGTGCCTCCGGGGCGCGGGGCGTCGGATTCCTCGCGCAACTGGAGCAGACGGTGGTGGACCGCATCAAGAGCGGAGACCAGAAGAGCTACACCGCCCGGCTGGCCAAGGAAGGAGTCGCCCGGGTGGCTCAAAAAGTCGGTGAAGAAGGGGTCGAAACCGCCCTCGCGGCGCTGAAGCCCGGCAAAAAGGAATTAGTCAACGAGGCCGCAGACCTGCTTTACCACCTTATCGTGCTGCTGCAGGTTAAAAAATTATCTCTGGCGGCTGCCGTGCTGGTGCTCAAACAGCGGCACGCTCCGACCCGTCTGGGTGGAGCGCGCTGACCACCGCGCGTTTTTCTTCCGCGCGCCTTGAGCTCAGGCCGCTCCGCCTTGCTCGATCCGACCTGCCCGCACCCTCAGCACACGGTCGCATTGCTCGGCGAAGCGGCGTTCGTGGGTCGCGAGCACAACGGTGATGCCTCGCGTCTGCACCAGGTGCCGGAGCAGGCCGAAGACCGTGTCGCCGGTCTCTTCATCGAGCGAACCGGTGGGTTCATCCGCCAGCAGCAGGCGGGGCGAGTTCATCAGCGCGCGGCCGATGGCCGTGCGCTGGCGTTCGCCGCCGGAGATGTCCTGAATACGGTGGTCCAGGCGGTGCGCAATCCCGAGCGCCTCGGCCAATTCGCGCACGCGGACGCGGGTTTGGGCCGGAGGCACGCCGGTGGCCAGGGCGGGCACCCGAAGATTTTCCGCCACCGTCAGGTCGGGGATCAGGTTGTGGAGCTGGAAAACAAACCCGAGCTGCCGGCGGCGCAGCTCCAACCGGTGGTCCTCGCGGCGCGGGTCCAGGCCGCAGACCGTGAGCTCACCCGCATCGGGCACGTCGAGTCCGCCGAAGAGGTGCAGCAGCGTGCTCTTGCCGGAACCGGAGGTGCCCCACAGCGCGACCATCTCGCCGGCGGCCACGTCGACACTGACGCCGGCGAGGACGCGGACCCGGCCGGCATCGTAGGTCTTGTGCAAATCGCGCGCCGTGATGAGCCGATCGTTCATGGGCAATTTAATATGTAATATAATAGATTACATATTTCCGAAGGCGGGCGGCCTGGTTTATTCATAGCGCAACGCCTCCGCGGGTTGGATCCGGGCGGCAAAGCGGGCGGGCCAGAGCGAGCCGGCGACGGCGGTTACGATGGCGGTGGCCACGATGCCGGCCAGCAGGCCCGGCTTCATCACCGGTTGGATGTAGCCATTGAACTGCGGCGCCTGCTCCAGTCCGAACAGGGCGGCGAAGCCGAGCGCGAGTCCCAGCACGAGACCGGCGACGGCAATGACCACCGCCTCGCCCAAGATCAACCCGGCCACCTGCCCGGGAGAGAACCCACAGACCCGGAGCACCGCGATCTCCCGAATCCGGCTGAAAACGGAAAGCAGCATCGTGTTGGCCACTCCGAGTCCGCCGAGCAGGAAGGCGCAAAGCCCGACTGCCCAGGCGGTGAAATGCAGGATTTTGAACTGGGTGTAGCTCTGGCTGAATTCCCGGTTTTCCAGCGCCAACAGGCCGGGGTATGCCGCCTGGACCGACCGCTTGAACTCCGCTCCGCGCGTCTGGTCGCGCAGCTTGAGGGCCACGATCGAGGCCACGCCGTCGCGGCGGAAAAAGGCCTGGGCCACGGGCAGCGGTAAAAAGACCCCGCCGTCCTCGAAACCGTTCTCGGTCGCGAAGATCCCGGCCACGACGAACTCCCCCTTGCCGATGGCAATTTTCTGCCCCGCCTTCGCGCTCAGAAATTCTGCCGCGCGCGCGCCGAGCCAGATGCCGCCCGAGATCCGGCCGAATTCCTCGCGTCGGCCCGCGAGCCACTGGGCCCGGTCGAGGCGCGGGTTGGTCGCCTCGAGGCCGAAGCAGGTGATGATCGGCCGGTCGCCGGAGGTCACGAGGCCAAACAGCAGCGGTTCGGCCGCCGCCACGTTTTTCATCGCGCGCAGGGCGGCGGTCTGCTCATCCGGCACGCTGCTAAAAAACAGATCCGAGACGTTTTTCTCGAACACCAGATAGTGCGAATCCACCGCCAGGATCCGCTCGAACATCCCGATGGCGCCGTTGACGATGGCCAGGATCGTGAGCATCGCCGCCACCCCGAAGCCAATGCCGGCCACGCCGATGAGGGCGCGCAGTTTGTGCCGGCGCAGATTGACGAAGACGAGCGCGAGGAAGCGCATGGGGAGAGAGGGTTGGCGTCCGGCGCCGCTACTGCGGGGGAGGCGCGGCGAGGGTTTTGGGAAATTCCGCCGCCTGCAGGCGCAGCTTGTGCATCTCGCCGGTATGGTAATTGTGGCAGGTCTGGCAGCTCTCGCCCGCCTGGGCCGGCTGATGACAGGTCGCACAGATGCTTTTCGCGAGCGGCGCAAAGTTGCTGCGAAACACCGCCGGATCGCGGTTGCCCCCGAAGGAACCGACATAATCCGCGCCGACCGCGAGGGTGTGACAGGTGGCGCAGCCTTGATCACCCATCAGGCTGAAATGCGCGGTGTGCTTGAACGTGGTAAACGGGCGCACGTCCGGTGCCGGCCGGGCGGCACGCCAGTTGACCGTGGTGGCGGTGGCGGTCCGGTCGACGGAGTGGCACTTCATGCAGGCCCCCGGCGCATTGTCCGCGGAAAGCTGTTGGAATATTTTCTGGGCTGTGGGCGCGGGATTGTTCGCCGTGCCCTCCAACCACGCGGGCAGGAACGAATCGTCGTGGTCGCCGGGTCGGTAATGAAGGGTGTAAGATTCATCCAGCCGATACCAGCCGCCGGCGGCGACACGGTCCTCGGCGGGATAAAAATCCACGGGGCTGGGAAGTGTGACAATCGGGAGGGCGAGGGCGCCGCCGGTCGGAGCCGGGGTGTTGTTTGCCGGCGGGAAATCAGACAGCAAATCGTCGGGGTCCGAGACGGGGGTGCCGGTAACCACCGGCCCCGGTCCGGCGCCGTCCCCGCGAACGGCCGCCGCCGGGGCTGGGGGAATCTTTTGCCCGCGGCGATGGGCCGCCACTTCCGTCAACAAGTTGGGCAGCCAGGCCTGCTGCGCGGCGAGCGCGACATCGGCGGAGAACTGACCGGTGCGGTGCGCCTGGGAGGTTTGAACTTCCGCCGCTGGACCGAGACGGCGCATGATGACCGGCTGGCCCTGCGTGACCAAGTCGGCGAACAGCTCCTTGATGCTCCAGAACAATTGGGTGGCCGCGGCTTTTTTCGCCGGCGGGGCGGACTTCAGATCGGCGAGATTCTGGTTATCCAACAGGTCGAGCGCGGCGCGGGCTTTGTCGTCGCCTTCGAGCAACCAGCGCATGAACGGGGTCAGGCCGCCGTC
>JANOXT010000388.1:0-10945 GCA_031418555.1 Lysobacterales bacterium
CGAGTCCGGGCTGATGTCGATCACCGGGCCGACCGACGGCCCGCCCAGCAAGGTCGGCGTCGCCACCACCGACCTCACCGCAGGCCTCAACGCGACTATCGCAATCCTCGCTGCGCTGCATCAGCGTACGCGCACCGGCGAAGGCCAGTACATCGAACTCAGCCTGTTCGACGTGCAGGTGCAGGCCTTGGCGAATGTCGCCAGCAGCGTGCTGTTCACCGATGCCGATGCCAAGCGCTACGGCAACGCGCATCCCAGCATCGTGCCCTACCAGACCTTCGACGCCAGCGACGGCGCGTTCGCGCTCGCCTGCGCCAGCGACCGACTGTGGCAGCGACTGTGCGCGCTGATTGATCGGCCGCACTGGCTCGACGATCCACGCTGCGCCACCAATACCGAACGCGTGCGTCATCGCGATTGGCTGATCCCGGAACTGGCGCAGTGTTTCACCGGCGACACCGTCAGCGTGTGGCTCGCACGCTTCGAATCCGCGGGCATTCCGGCCGCGCCGGTCAACAGCGTGCGCGATGCGGTAATGGGCGACTTGGCGACCGCGCGCGGCGTTCGCATCGACGCTGCCGGCATTCCGATGATCGCAAGCCCGCTGCGGATGTCGGCATCGCCGATGGCGCAGCCGCAGCGTCCACCGCGATTGGGCGAACACGCCGATGCGATCTGCGCGGGATACGGGTTGGATGCGGATGCACTGCGCAACGCAGGAGCGATGGGATGACGGGCACAGCGAAGACGGGCACGCCGCTGTACGACGGACTGATCGTCGGTGCGTCGTTGGCGACGCTGGATGCGGATCGCGGCTACGGCGAGATCGAAGACGGCGCGCTGGGCTGGAAAGACGGCGTGCTCGCTTTTGTCGGCCCGCGCACTGCTTTGCCCGGCGCAGCGAGCACAGTCGCGCACGATGTCATCGACGTCGACGGCGGCTGGATCACGCCGGGGCTGATCGACTGCCACACCCATCTGGTGTTCGCCGGCGACCGCGCGCACGAATTCGAGCTTCGGCTGGAGGGCGCGAGCTACGAAGAGATCGCACGCGCTGGCGGCGGGATTGTTTCCACCGTGCGCGCGGTGCGCGAGGCCAGCGAAGACGAACTCTTTACGCAGTCGCTGCCGCGCGCGCAGGCGCTGCTGCGCGACGGCGCGACGACGCTCGAAATCAAGTCCGGCTATGGCCTGGATTTCGACAACGAACGCAAGATGCTGCGGGTGGCGCGGTGCATCGGCGAAACGCTCGGCATCACGGTTCGCACGACGTACCTCGGCGCGCACGCGCTGCCGCCTGAATGCGCAGACCCAAAACCGGCCGGTAATCCTGATCGCTATATCGATGCCGTCGTCGACTGGCTGCCGCGTCTGCATGCCGAAGGTCTGGTGGATGCGGTCGATGCGTTCTGCGAAGGCATCGGCTTCACGCCGGCGCAGACCCGCCGGGTATTCGAAGCGGCGGAAACGCTGGGACTGCCGGTGAAACTGCATGCAGACCAGCTCAGCGACCTCGGCGGCGCGGCGCTGGTCGCGGGCTTCGGCGGGCTGTCGGCGGATCACGTCGAATACACCGGCGAAGACGGGATCCGCGCGATGGCCGCGCGCGGCACCGTCGCGGTGCTGCTGCCCGGCGCGTTCCACTGCCTGCGCGAAACCCGGCAGCCGCCGGTTGCGGCTTTGCGGGCGCACGGCGTACCGATGGCGATCGCCTCCGACTGCAACCCCGGCACGTCGCCGCTGCTGTCGCTGCGCCATGCGATGGCGCTGGCCTGCACGCTGTTTTCGCTGACGCCCGAAGAAGCCCTGCGCGGCGCCACCGTCAACGCGGCGCGGGCGTTGGGGCTGCACGACCGCGGCGTGCTGGGCCTGGGCATGCGCGCGGATTTCGTGCACTGGAATATCCGTCGGCCTGCGGAGCTGTGCTACTGGCTCGGCGGGACGCTTGCGCGTAACGTGTTCATCGCCGGCCGCGCAGCGACGGACTGAATCTTTCCAGGAGTCATGCATGCGAATCAAACCTACGCTCGCCCTGCTCGCGCTGTCGATGCTCTGGATATCGCTGCCCGCGACCCGCACCGCCATCGCGGCCGAAGCCACGCCCGCCGCGCACAAACTCGCGCAGGACGCGATCATCGTCGACACCCACATCGATGCGCCGACCGAGCTGATGAAAGCATGGTTGGATCTGGGCGTTGCCCAGCACCGCGAATTCGATTTCCCGAAAGCGCGCGCCGGCGGACTTGATGTCGCGTTCATGTCGATCTACACCTCGTCTGGACAGGACGAGGACGGCAGCGCCTACGCGGTCGCCAATGAAATGATCGATGCGGTCGAAAAAACCGCGCGCGACAACCCGGATAAATTCGCGCTGCTGCGCTCGCCGCGCGATATCGAAGCGCTGCGCCGGCTGGATCTGGTGCTGCTGCCGATGGGCATGGAGAACGGCGCGCCGATCGGCGACGATCTGGGCAAGCTGAAATTCTTCTTCGATCGCGGCGTGCGCTATATCACCCTCGCGCACAGCGCCAACAACCGCATCGCCGATTCTTCATACGCGGTCGAAAAGAAATGGAATGGGCTCAGCCCGTTCGGACGTGAAGTGGTCGCGGAGATGAACCGGCTCGGGATCATGATCGATGTCTCGCACCTCTCCGACGCCGCCGTGGCGCAATCGGTCGAACTCAGCCGCACGCCGGTGGTTGCGACCCACTCTGCGCTGCGCCATTTCACGCCGGGCTTCGAGCGCAATCTCAGCGACGAACTCGCCAAAGCCATCGCCGCAAAAGGCGGCGTGATCCAGATCCCGTTCGGCAATGCCTTCGTCGATCCAAAATCAGCTGCGAAGACCCAGGCCTACTTCGTCGCCTACAACGCCTATCTGCAGCAGCATGCCGCCGGCAAGACCACGCAGACGGTGGCCGATTTCGACGCTGCGTGGGAGAAGGCCAATCCGCCGCTGACGGTGCGGATGGAGGCGGTGCTGGATCAGATCGACTACGGCGTGAAGCGGGTCGGCATCGACCATATCGGCATCGGCTCGGACTTCGATGGCGTCAGCGGCGCGCTGCCGGAAGGCCTTAAAACCGCCGCTGATTTTCCCAATCTCATCGCCGGGCTGCAGAAGCGCGGCTACCGCGACGCCGATCTGCGCAAGATCCTCGGCGGCAATCTGCTGCGGGTGTGGCGGAAGGTCGAAAAGGCTGCTGCCAGGCATTGACCGGCGAATTGCCGGGAATCAGCGCACGCAAACGCTTGCGCAGACTTGAGACCGTCCTGAAAAAGCGAAACCCCGCCGGAGCGGGGTCTCTGCGCGACACACCAGAGGAGTTCGGCGCTTACTTGGCGGCGACTTTCTTGGTCACGACCTTCTTTGCCACCACCGTCTTGGCAGCGGCCTTCTTGACGACCGGAGCTGCGGCGGCGCCAGTCGCCGTCTTCGAAACCTGCAGACGGGCGTTGCCGTAGCTGGAGTTGTAACGCTTGCCTTTGGCCGTCTTGCGATCGCCTTTACCCATGGGATGACTCCTGATCTGATATCTGAATGATGTGACGGGCGCCGTACCGCATCGGGCGGCGGGGCGAGCCGGGAAACCGGCATGCGCCGATAACGCGGGCTTTCCGGGCGCAAAGCCTAGCAGATTGCGGCCTTCTCTAAAAATCCTGCGATGGACGGACATGGGCAGCCAACGACCGCCAGTGCATGGCTCGCAGGCATCAAGGCTCTGACGTCAGGATTCAATGCGTGCATTCGGGGCCGTGGACATGGAGGTGATCAAGCCTGAGATTGGCCAGATGCGCCAGAGCCACCAGGGTGCCGCCGCCCGCCATGATCAGCGCATGCGGCAGCACAGACGCATGCAGCGGCGGGTACAGCACGCCGATCCAAAGTCCGATCAGCCCCAGAAACAGGAGCCTGAACGCGCGAACCGCCCGGTGGCGGCGGTAGCCGATGACCATGCTGGACACGCCCAGCAGCGTCGCGAACAGCACGAACCATATTTCAAAACCGTCTTTCAGCCAGACCGCCACCCCCAAGCTGGGCAGCAGCGCGATCAGCAGGGGCAGCAGCGCGCAATGCACCGCGCACAGCAGCGACCCGGTCGCGCCGATCCGGTCCAGAAAGCGGCGGCGGCGCAGTTCAGGCGGCATGGGCCAATTCCAGCGAGCGAGACTGCGCAGCCAATGCGTCCAGACTCGATAACCACTTTTTCATGACGCTCACGGCAATCGCCTTTTTCAATCAGGTTATAACGTAACAATATCCTGTATGGGTTGCATCAGCCTATTTCGGCTCGCCTGATGTTTACCCAGCTCATTCGGTCGGTGCATGTCCTCATCATGGCCTCAACACAGCGGCCGCTTTCGCCGCGTGGGTGAGTCGCAAATTAAGCCAGTGACTGGCCGCCAGCAGCGTGCCACCGATGGTCATTGCCAGCGTATGGCCGTAGGTGTGCTGATGCAGCCCTGTGAACGAAGCCAGCCAGACCAGCAGAAGTCCTGGCAGCAGTACCGCCCATGCGCGGAATGCACGATGCCGGCGCCACCCAAGCGTCAGCGTGGTTGCACCGAGCACTGTGGCGAATACCACGAAAGCCTGGTCAAGATCGATCCAGCCCATCGATTGCAACCCCAGGGACGGCAACAGTGCCAGCGCGAACGGAAACAGCGCGCAGTGCACAGCACATAGCAGTGACGCGGTGAATCCGAGATGGTCGGCTTTGGACAAGGCAGCAGGAGAATGAGCCATGACTTTTGGGGGGTGCGCAGACAATGTTGAAACAATATAACATCACTATTGATTCTTCAGACGTGCCCTACCCATGCCCATGTCACATCGCTATCCCCGCACCCCGCTCTTTATTGCCCTGTGTTTGGCAGCATCGCTGGCCAACGCGGCAAAAGCCCCGACAGCAAACGACCCAAGACATGACGGGGCCAAAGACCTGGATCGGGTCGTCGTCACCGCCAGCCCGCTGGGTCTGACCGCGGAAGAGTTGAGTCAACCCGTTGAGGTGCTGAGCGGCGAAAGGCTTGATCAGGCCAAGGCCGCCACGCTGGGCGAAACACTGGGCAAGTTGCCGGGCGTGCAGACCTCGAACTTCGGCGCCGGCGTGGGCCGCCCGATCATCCGCGGCCTGGACGGCCCACGCGTCGGCGTCCTCTCCGGCGGCCTGAGCAGCCAGGATGTGTCCACGATCAGCCAGGACCATGCAACGGCCGTCGAGCCTTTCCTGGCCGACCAGATCGAGGTGTTGAAAGGCCCCGCCACACTGCTGTACGGCAGCGGCGCGATCGGCGGCGTGGTCAATGTCGTCGACGGCCGCATCGCCGAGCGCCGCCTCGACCAAACTTTCGGCGGTCGCGCTGAACTGCGCTACGACAGCGTCAACAGCGGACGTACCGCGATGGCCCGTGTCGATGCCTCCGGCGCTGAGGGCGCGCTGGTGCTGCATGCCGACGGCGTCTATCGCGACCAGGACGATTACGACATTCCGGACGGCAAGCAACTCAACAGCTTCGTCAAAACCCGCACCGGCGGGCTGGGCGCGTCGTACATCGGGGCGGACGGTTTTATCGGCGTATCGGTATCGCGCTACGACAATCGGTACGGCAATCCCGGTGAACCGGGCGATCCGTCTGCGGGTGAAGCCGGCGTCTCCCTGGACATGCTGCAGAACCGTTTCGAGCTGAAAACCGGTATTAACCGCGACTTCTGGATCTTCGACGGTCTGCGCGGCAGTTTCGCCAATACCAATTACGAACATACCGAATTCGAAGGCGCTGAAGTCGGCACGGTCTTCACCAACAAAGCCAACGAAGGCCGTCTGGAACTCACCCACAAGCCCATCGCGAATTGGACCGGGGCGATCGGTTTCCAGTCGGGAAACCGGGTGTTCGAAGCGGTCGGCGAAGAAGCTTTCGTACCGCGCACCAAGACCCGTTCGCAGGGCCTGTTCTGGATGGAGCACGGCCAGTGGGATGCGCTCCAGATCGATCTGGGCATTCGCGCGGATCAGGTGAGCAGCGACGCCGAAGGCCTGCCGGGCCGCCGTTTCACGCCGTTGAGCCTGTCCGCCGGGGCGCTGTGGCGCTTCAACGATGCCTGGCGTGTGACCCTGAATCTGGATCGCGCCGAACGCGCACCTGCTGAAGAAGAGCTGTTCGCCGACGGCCCGCACATCGCAACGGCGTCATTTGAGATCGGCGACACGGCGCTGCGCGAAGAACGTGCGAATCAGGCGGAAATCGGCCTGCACTATCACGGCGAACGTTTCGAGGCGAAGGCGGCGGTCTACGCCACCCGCTTCGACGGCTTCATCTATCTGGTCGACACCGGCACCTTCACGCCGCCGGTGCCGGGCGAAGACCCGCTGCCGATCCGGCAGTGGTCGCAGGCCGATGCCACATTCCGCGGCATCGAAGCGGAGCTCACCGCGCATCTGCTGGACAACGAACGCGGCAAGCTCGACCTGCGCGCATTCGGCGATCACGTCCGCGGCGAGCTGGACAACGGCGCTGCCGCCATCGACAAAGACCTGCCGCGCATCGCACCGTCGCGCTTCGGCCTGGATATGAATTGGGCGACCGACCGCTGGCGCGCCGCGCTGGGTGCCACCCGGGTGATGCGTCAGGGCAACGTCGCCGCAGACGAAACCCAAACCGCCGGTTACACCTTGGTCGACGCCCACTTCGCATGGCATTGGGACACCGACGACTACGGCTGGGAAGTCTTCGTCGACGGCAACAATCTTACCGATCAAACCGCTCGCGTCCACACCTCGTTCCTGAAGGATAACGTCGTGCTGCCCGGCCGCAACTTCGGGCTTGGCGTCCGCATGTTCTTCTGATGCTTTTACCGATCGTGATGTCCCACGACATCGCGATTTTCACGGCGCCCCCGCACGCGTCGCGTTCCTGTCGATTCTCTCCCTGGCAGGCGCGCGGCGCGTGCAACTTTTCCATCGGCCGTATTCGAACAGTCGCATTTGAACGGCAGAGCGTGCTTCAGCGCGCTGCATGCGTCTATCGCAGCAGATATCACCCCGCCTCAACGCAGCGAGCGCAGATGCCGTGCACTTCCAGCGTCTGCGCCTGCGGCACGAAGCCCAATGCACGCGCGCGCTCATCGAGTGCGGCCACGACATCCATGTCTTCCAGCTCCACCGCGCTGTGGCAGCGGTTGCAGATCAAAAACGGCACCGAATGCTGCGCAGTGCTGGGGTGATGACAGGCGACGAACGCATTCACCGACTCCAGTTTGTGGATGAACCCGTTGGCGAGCAGGAAATCCAGCGCGCGATAGATCGTGGGTGGCGCGGCGGCACCGGCGCTTTCTTCATCCGCACCCTTGTCGGTGCGTGCGTTGTCGGCGCGCAATTGATCCAGCAGATCGTAGGCCTTGATCGGCTTGCCCTGCCGGGCGATCAGCCCGAGCACCTTCGCCCGGATCGGCGTCAGCCGCAGACCGCGCTCGCGGCAGGCGCGCTCCACCGCGCCCACAAAACTGGGGGCGTCGTGGACGTGATGATTCGGTTCGGTGCAGGCATGCGACATGTCTGGATGATGGCGACAGTGCGGCATGGACTCAAGCCGCACGTTCGCGCAACCCGTCTCAGGCCGGGATTCTGGCCAACGCGGCGTCGATCCGCGCCACCGCCTCGCCCTGCCCGGCCAGATAAACGGTATGCGCGATATCCGGGCTGATCTGGGTGCCGGTGATCGCCACGCGCAGCGGCTGCGCGACTTTGCCCAGCCCCAGCCCCAATGCTTCGGCGGTCGCGTGCAGCGCAGCGCTGACGGCTTCCGACGTCCAGGTATCGAGTGTGGCGAAGCGGTCGCGGGCATCGGTCAACGCCGCGATGGCTTCAGGCTTGAGATGCTTGGCGACCGCGGCTTCATCGTATCCGGTCAACGGTCGATACCAGACGCCCGCGCGTTCGGCCATATCCTTGAGCGTCTGCACGCGGTCGCGCAGCGCGATCACCACATCCGCAGGCGCCGGGCCCTGCGAAAGGTCGTAGCCCGCCTGCTGCAGATGCCATTCAAGGTATTTGGCGACCACTGCCGGGTCGTCGCTTTTCAGATACTGCTGGTTGAGCCAGCCGAGTTTGGCCATGTCCAGCCGCGAAGGGCTGGGATTCACATCCTTGAGCTCGAACAACGAGACCATCTGGTCGATCGAAAAAATCTCCTGGTCGCCGTGCGACCAGCCGAGGCGGACCAGATAATTGAGCAGCGCATGTGGGAGATAACCGGCATCGCGATACTGCATCACGTCGGCAGCGCCGGTGCGCTTTGACAGCTTGGCGCCGCTCTCGTCGAGAATCATCGGCAGATGCGCGAAATTCGGCACCGGGACGCCCAGCGCGCGATAGATATTGATCTGCCGCGGGGTGTTGTTGACGTGGTCGTCGCCGCGCACCACGTCGGTGATGCGCATGTCGATGTCATCGACCACCACTGCGAAGTTGTAGGTCGGATAGCCGTCGGAGCGGAAGATCACCAGATCGTCGAGCTCGGTGTTGGCGAATTCGATCGTACCCTTGACCTTGTCGTCCCACGACACCACGCCGTCGAGCGGATTCTTGAAGCGGATCACCCGGTTCGGGGCATCGCGTAAGCCCGCATTCTGTTCGCGATAGGCGCCGTTGTAGCGCGGCTTCTGCTTAGCCGCCATCGCCGCTTCGCGGACCGCATCGAGCTCTTCTTTGGTTTCGTAGGCGTAGTAGGCGGTGCCGGCCTCGACCATCTGTTCGGCGACCTCACGATAACGCTCAAGACGATGGGTCTGGAAGATCGGGCCCTCGTCGTAGTTCAGCTCCAGCCACGTCATCGCATCCAGGATCGCGTCGATCGCACCCTGGGTGCTGCGCTCCTGGTCGGTGTCCTCGATCCGCAGCACGAATTCGCCGCCCGCATGGCGCGACGCCAGCCAGCAGTACAGCGCGGTGCGCGCGCCGCCGATGTGCAGATAGCCGGTCGGGCTGGGGGCGAAACGGGTGCGCGTGGTCATTCGGGTGGTGCCGGAGCGGGAAGATCGACATTTTACCCGACCAGGAAGCCTGCTCTCCGGGCTGTGATGGCAGGCAGACGGCGACGGCGCGCCGGGGCGCGCCCTACAATCCTCCCATGACCACCTTATTCATTTCCGACCTCCACCTCGACCACGAACGCCCCGAGGTGACCCGCCTGTTCGGCGACTTCATCGACGGCGAGGCACGCGGGGCCGATGCGCTGTTTATCCTCGGCGATCTGTTCGAGGCGTGGGTGGGCGACGACGATCCCTCCGAACTCGGCAAGTTAGTCGCGAACAAGCTCCGGGCACTTACCGATTACCATGTGCCGGTGCACTTCCAGCACGGCAATCGCGATTTTCTGGTGGGTCGCGATTTTGCGCGGTCTGCCGGAATGATGCTGTTACCCGAAAATGCTGTGATCGTGCTGTACGGCAAGCCGGTGCTGGTGATGCATGGCGACACCCTCTGCACCGGCGATCACGCCTACCAGACATTCCGCGCACGAACCCGAAACCCGGCATGGCAAACCCAGTTCCTGTCGCAGCCGCTGAACGCGCGCCTCGCATTCGCAGCGCAGGCGCGCGCTGCAAGCCTGCAGCGACAGCAGGCGATGAAACACGACGACCGCGCGCAGTTCGAGACCGTCACCGACGTCTCACCCGCAGCGGTGCACGAAACGTTCGTCCGCTACGGCATCGACACGATGATTCACGGCCACACGCATCGACCCGCAATTCACGCCCTTGATGTCAACAAGCGCGCATGTGAACGCGTGGTGCTTGGCGATTGGTACACGCAGGGCTCGGTGCTGCGGGTGAATGCGGGTGGCATGCGTTTGTCAGCGTTGCCTTTGTAGGAGCGGCGCGAGCCGCGATGGGCAAAGATGTATGCCGGAGGTTTAATCGCGGCTCGCGCCGCTCCTACAAGATCTCGGCGACCGCGCTCTGCAGTGCTGCCAATTCTTCTTCGCTGAAACCCGCAGCGCTGCGCGCATCGAGATTGAACGGGCCGTGCAGCACGCCGCGGCCGTATTCGGCGAGTAATTGTCGGAATGTCGATTCGGGTTCGACGCCATCGCGCGCGCAGTACCAGCGGAACCAGCGCGATCCCGCAGCGACGTGGCCAATCTCTTCGCGCAGAATCACTGCAAGAATCTCAGCAGTCGCATCATCGCCGAGCTGGCGCAGTTTCACGATCATCGCCGGGGTCACATCCAACCCGCGCGCTTCGAGCACGCGCGGGACCAGCGCCATCCGTTCCAACCCGCTGTGCGCGGTCTTTTCGGCCATTTCCCACAAACCGTTGTGGGCATCGAAATCGCCATAGTCGTGACCGAATGCCTTGAGCCGCTTCTGCAGCATCGCGAAGTGCCGCGCTTCGTCGTTGGCGACGTTCACCCAATCGGCATAGAACTGCTGCGGCATATCGCGAAAGCGATAGACCGCATCCCAGGCAAGATCGATGGCATTGAATTCGATGTGCGCGATGGAATGGATGAACGCGGCGCGGCCCTCGTTGCTGCCCAACCCGCGACGCGGCAGTTCGCGAGGATGCACAAGACGCGGCTGTTCGGGTCGCCCGGGCATGCAAATCGGTTCTGGCGGCAGTGCGTCGTCGTCGATCATCAGGTCGCCGCGCGCGAAGGCGTCTGCCGTTGCCAAGGTCAGCGCGACTTTGTCTTCCGGCGATGCCGCGCGCAGGCAGGCGTGTGCGGCGTTGAAGATCGGATTCATGTGCAAATCATCGCATCCGCTGCCCCAGATCGAGCCGGGGACAGATCTTGTGGGAGCGGCGGCTTTCAACAGCCGAATGGCTGGTAAAGCCGCGATGAACAAGGGCAAACGATTCCGAAGCGAAATGGATCGGCTGCGACAAGCGTTTCAATGACTCTATCGCGGCTTGACCAACCATTCGGCTGTTGAAAG
>JANOXT010000389.1:0-4068 GCA_031418555.1 Lysobacterales bacterium
GCAATGAAGTTGTCTGGATCTTCGACCATGAATCGCGAAATCGATCGCGGACGTCGATCCGGGCCAACAAGCCAGCTTTCGCCGGTCTTGCCGAGTCCCGATGCATTCCATTTGCCTGCGTAGGTCATGATCGCATTGACCTGATCGATCGGTACCTGAATGATCAAAGCGCCGATGGTAGTGCCGTTGTCCAGGATCGGTACGCTCATGAACGATGCGGGATCGTCGTAAGACGGAAGATACGGGGCGTAATCGGCCAGAAATATCTTGCCGCCCTCTTTTGAGTTCGATGCAGAGTTGTATGCATCCGCTAAGCCTGTTTTCGCCCAAGGGCCATTGCGCAGATTGGTACCGTAATCGAGTTCTTTGAAGTACGTGTAAAGAACATTGCCGTCGTTGTCGACGAGGAAGAAGTCATAAATTTTGTATGTAGCGACCAACTGCCTGACGAACGGATGAAACTGTGAATGCATCTGGCTGTATCCCGACCCATCGGAAGCTGAATCAAGGTCGTTCTTTTGGCCCAACGGCTTTGGATTTTCGGCGATGTAAACGTACTGCGCGGCAATGGTTCGTGCGGGCAGATTATCGACGATGCCTTCAATGTCTGGTTTGCGATTGTTATTGCGCTTGCCGAACTGCGCAGCGAACTGGTCGTTGTAATACGCTTTCAGGCGGTCGCGGGCAGTAGCCAAGTCCACGCCCATGGACGTTTCAAGCTGCGGTTGCGTCGATGCGGCTGCTTTGAATGCGACCTTCACCTGTTCCGACTGCGCCAGCGTACGGAGGGTGTTCGACAGATTGCCGAAGTAACCGCCGATTTCGGCACGCTTGCCTTCGCGGATCGACGATAGTTGCTCGTCCGTTCGTGTGCCAATCGATTGCTGGGCCTGCGAGATCGCATAGTAGGCAAGCGCAGCAGTCAGCAAGATCAGCGGGATCAATGCCAGGGCCGCTGTGCCGGAGATGAGCCGTCCCCGGATGCTGCCGAAGAAGGAAGAGGATGTCGTTGCCATGATAGGTTTCTCTCTGGGACGATGTCAGGCTTGGACGATGCTGCCAGTGCGCGAAATTTCCTGGGAGACCCGGGACAACCAAGCGGGAGCGTCGAATTCGTAGGCATCTTCGTCGCCAGCCGATTGCGCGAGCGACAGATAGGGCGAAAGCGGGCCGATATACTCGGCCCTCCTGCTGCCTTTGCCTTCGATGTGAAGCAAAGCGGGGATGGTGTGGCTCAATACACCGAAAAGCCTGGGTCCCAGATCGACGACGATAATTTGACGTGGACGGTCATCGGCAGCTTGCAGGTTGGCCCACATGGAGAGATCGAAGATCGGCAGTAGATTGCCTCGCTGACTTACGACACCATGAAACCAGGCGTTTGTGTTGGGAACGCGGGCCGCGCTGGCATCAATGAGAATTTCAAGCGAGACTCCCTGCGGTAGCAAAAGCCATGGCAGGGCATCGTGTGGGCGCAGTGCAATACGCGGCGCCGACGACATGACTGCTGCGGATGCTACGACTGCCGATGCCTGATGGTGATCCATATGATCAGCCGAACGCTTTGAGCGTGTCGAGAATCTGATCGGCGGAGTAAGGCTTGCCGATCAGTGCTTTGGCCCCCTGCATTTTTGCCCAGATCTGATCGGCTTTCTGGTTCTTGCTGGAGACGAACACCACCGGGATCGCTTTGGTGTCTGGGTTGGTTTGCAACTGACGACAGGCTTCATAGCCGTCCATGTCCGGCATGATGATGTCCAGGAAGATCAGCGAGGGTTTTTCGACCGATGCCTTCTGTACGGCTTCGCTGCCATTGGATGCGGTGATCGAATGCCAGCCTGCGTCAGTGAGAATGCTGCGAAGGTTGGCGAGTTCGGCGGCGGAATCGTCGCAGATGAGAATCTTGGGCATGATCGTAGTCCTTGATATCGGAATCGGGCTGTGCGTGTTGCGCAGGGCTGTGCTTGAACTGCAGTCGATGGTTTGTGCAGGGTTGTTATTGAAGAATCGCGGGTGACAAGGTGACGATACGCTGCCCTGCGTGGATTACCAGTAAAGCTGCAGACGCGCTTGCAGCACATTCGGGTCGTCGCTGACGCCACGGCGGTCGGAACTGACCTTGGTGTAGTCCAGAGCGACCTTGATATTGGCGCGCCAGTAATAGTTGACGGCAACGGTCAGGTCTTTTTCGGTGCCGCCCAACACGCTGCCGTCGTCCAGGTCCAGGTTGTCGTAACGTACGCCCAACTGCCACATGTCCGCGTCGGGTGTCGTCGGCGTTTTGACGACGCCATTCTTGTAACCCCATGTCTGGCCGCCGACATTCCACAGCCCGGAAACGTACCAGCCATTGGCGTCGAAATGGGTGGACGGCGCGTAGCGCTTGACCTGGGTCTGCATATATTCGCCCTGCAGTTTGAAGGGCCCATGCAGCCAAGCGGCCTCAAGCCCGACCGTCGATACGCGGTCGGCCCTGAGCAAACCGCCTGTGTTGATCAGACGCACCAGCGACAGATCCGCAGGACGCGCACTGAAGCTCTTGGTGTCGTCAGGCGTATCGTAGTTCACATAGGACAGACCCAGATGCACGGTATCGGCATCCTGCAGCACCGGAGTGTAGGTGCCGCGCAGGCCGTAACCGGAACCATGTGCACGATTGCGGGTCAGTTCGGCGCCGAACGCGCTTGCGTTGAGGGTCCACTGTTTGCCGCTGGTTTCGAACTGTGCGCCAAGACGACGCGACACCGCGAAACTGTTGGTGATCATCGCTTTGGAAACGAAATCGTTGTAGCGCACGCTGCCCAGCTCTTCCAGGCCGATCGGCTGTTTGAACTGGCCGAAGCGCACAGCGATCTTGTCGTTGATCGCGTATCTGGCGTTCAGATCCAGCCATTTATCGGCTTTGGCATCGTAACCGGCGACCCAGTCGAAGGGGCCGGTCTTGCCTTTGAGGATCAATTCGGCGCGCCGCACTTCCGACTGGTCGTCGATCTGCGCGCGGTCGCTGCTGAAGAAATCGTAGTCGGCCTGCACTACACCTTCGAATTTCACTTCGGTATTCCCGACTTTACCGAGCACGATCTCGGCACAGGCGGGCTGCGCGACCAGCAGCAATATGGCGGCTGAAAGCAATGAACGCTTGTACATTTATTCCCCAGTCGAGCCGTTCTGGCCCGGTATTGATTGTCGAAAGAAAGTTGCAGTGACTTGTTGATCGATTGACGATCGCACGATCGGCCTGTCCCCACAGGCCGGATCGCGTTGGCATCAGGTGCGGTAGCCGCGGGCGATCATTTGCGCGCGGTCATTGCGGAAGGACTTCATCAGCGCTTTGTCGACCGCTTGGCTGAAGGTGTCCCAGGTGATCGGTTTGGTCATGTAGCTGTCGCAGCCGGACAGCGCGCCGCGCGCGCGGTCGAACGGGGAGGCGCGGCTGGTGAGCATCAGCACCGGCATCAGCCGGGTATAGCTGTTCTGTTTGATCTTGCGGCAGAGTTCATAGCCGTCGGTACCTGGCATCACCACGTCGAGAAAAGCGAGGCTGTAACTGTTGTGCTGCAGCAGCTGCATCGCCGCTTCGGCGCTGTCAGCCTGGTGACAGGCAATCCCGACACGCTCCAGCGCCATCCGCATCTGTTCGCGCACGGTCAGGCTGTCGTCGACAACCAGCGCGCTGAGCGGCTGCGGCTGCCCAGCTTTGCCTGCGACGAAGGCACTGTCGGCGGCGGCGGCCAGCGACGATGCGGTATTCGCTTGCTGTGCAGCCAAAGTGGGATGCGAGCTGACCTTGGTGCCGGTGAATTCATGCTCGGCCAGATCTTCGAGTACCCGCATGACTTGCAAGAACAGGGATTTTCGCTCGATACGGTAGCGGGTATCGCCGGCCATGCCGTGATCGGAGATGGTGATCGCCAGCAGTTCGGGGTAACGCTTGCGCAGGCTCTGATACATTTCCAGAGACACCGGAGAGCTGGCGTCGACAATGGCGACCCGCGGCGATTGGGCGTTCTCGGCTTGAGAGGCATGGAAGGTGTGCCGGCCTTTGTTGGCGCGGTTGATCACGATCTC
>JANOXT010000390.1:0-5353 GCA_031418555.1 Lysobacterales bacterium
GCCATTTCGCGCCCCAGTTCCATGTGGCTCATCTCTCGCCCGCGGAACCGGATGTTGACCTTGATCTTGTCGCCTTCTTCCAGAAACTCGCGCATCTTCCGCAGCTTGATCTGGTAATCGCCTTCGTCGGTGACCGGACGGAATTTGACTTCCTTGATCTCGACGATTTTCTGCTTCTTTTTGGCAGCGGCGGCTTTTTTCTGGGTCTCGAACTTGAACTTGCCGAAGTCCATGATCCGACAGACCGGCGGGTCCGCGTTGGGCTGGATTTCGACAAGATCGAGGCCTTCTTCTTCGGCCTTCGCCAGCGCTTCGTCGCGCGTGAGCACGCCGATCATTTCGCCGTCGCTGCCGATCACGCGAACGCGCGGAACGCGAATCTCGTTGTTCTTGCGGTTCTGCTTATCCTGGGGGGTGCTGATATCTCGATCTCCAAGGGGTATCGGACCGTCCGGCAAAACGCCGAACGGCATTTACATCAAGCGGCAGCGGGTTCGTTCGCGACGTGCGCGAGGAAGTCGGCGATCGACATGGATCCCAGATCTTCCCCGGCCCGCGTGCGTACGGCCACCAGTCCGTTTTCCTTCTCGCGATCTCCGATCACGAGCAGGTACGGCACCCGCTGCAGCGTGTGTTCGCGAATCTTATAGCCGATTTTCTCGTTCCGCAAATCGGCCGCAACCCGGAACCCTTGATTCATAAGGGTTTTCCGAATTTCATCGGCATAATCGGCCTGCGCATCGGTGATATTCATCACCATAGCCTGGATCGGGGCCAGCCAGGCCGGGAATTGGCCGGCGTGGTGTTCGATCAAAATGCCGATAAAACGCTCCATCGACCCGACGATCGCGCGGTGCAGCATGACCGGCTGGCGGCGCTGGCTGTGCTCGTCCACATATTCGGCGCCGAGGCGGCCCGGCATCATGAAATCGACCTGCATGGTGCCCAGCTGCCAGGTGCGGCCGATGGCGTCCTTGAGGTGATATTCGATCTTCGGGCCGTAGAAGGCGCCTTCGCCCGGTAGTTCTTCCCATTCCACGCCGGCCGAACGCAGCGCCGAGCGCAGGGCGTCCTCGGCCTTGTCCCAAGTACTGTCATCGCCAAGCCGGGACTCGGGGCGCAGCGCGATCTTGATCTGGATATTTTCCCCAGAAGCCGCGCTGAAACCGAAGTGGCTGTAAACCGCCAGCGCCTGCTGATGGAACGCACGCACCTCGTCCTCGATCTGGCTCTCGGTGCAGAAGATATGGCCATCGTCCTGGGTGAAGCCGCGCACGCGCAGGATGCCGTGCAGCGCGCCGGAAGGCTCGTTGCGGTGGCAGGCGCCGAATTCGCCGTAGCGGATCGGCAGATCGCGGTAGCTGTGCAGGCCCTGATTGAACACCTGCACGTGGCCCGGACAGTTCATCGGCTTCAGCGCATAGGTGCGCTTTTCCGATTCGGTGAAAAACATATTGTCTTTATAGTTGTCCCAGTGGCCGGATTTCTGCCACAAGGTCACATCGAGGATCTGCGGGCAGCGCACTTCCTGATAACCGCTGTCGCGATAGACCCGACGCATGTACTGCTCGACCACCTGCCAGATCGCCCAGCCCTTGGGGTGCCAGAAGATCAGCCCCGGGCCCTCTTCCTGCAGATGGAACAGATCCTGCTGCTTGGCGATCTTGCGGTGGTCGCGCTTCTCGGCTTCTTCGAGCTGGGTGAGATAGGCCTTGAGATCCTTGTCGTTCAACCATGCGGTGCCGTAAATGCGGCTGAGCATTTGATTGTTGGAATCGCCGCGCCAGTAGGCGCCCGCGACCTTCATCAGCTTGAACGCGCGCAGCTTGTCGGTGCCGGGCACGTGAGGGCCGCGGCAGAGGTCGATGAAATCGCCCTGCGAATACAGCGACAGCGCCTGATCGGCCGGAATGCTTTCGATGATCTCGGCTTTGTAGGCCTCGCCCATGCCTTTGAAAAACGCGACCGCGTCGTCTCGCGACTTCACGCTGCGGGCGACCGGCAGGGCTTCTTTGACGATCTTCTGCATCTCCGCTTCGATCGCCGGCAGATCTTCCGGCGTGAACGCGCGCTCATAGGCGAAGTCGTAAAAGAAGCCGTTGTCGATCACCGGACCGATGGTGACCTGCGCGCCGGGGAACAGGCGCTGGACGGCCTGCGCCAGCAGATGCGCGGTGGAGTGGCGCAGGATGTCCAGCGCGTCGGGATGCTTGTCGGTGACGATTTCCAGCGCGGCGTCGCGCTCGATGCGGAAGCTGCTGTCGACAAGCTGGCCGTCGACCTTGCCGGCCAGTGCGGCCTTGGCCAGACCGGTGCCGATGGAAGCGGCAACATCGCCAACCGTCGGCGGAGATTCGAATTCACGGCGGCTGCCGTCGGGGAGGGTAATGGCGATCATGGGCTTCGTATGGGGAGTCTACTGATTGAACGAGCGACAAGAAAAAAGCGCCCCGGAGGCGCTTTGCGTGGTCGCGGGCCTGGGGCGTGGTGATCAGGGGGTGATGGTAGTGTTCATGTCGCACGCTCGGCGCCGGTTTCCCGGGGCCACCTTGTGTGATCGTTGATCCGGCAAACTTAGGCGCCGGGCGGCCGAAAGTCAATAAATACAGGCGTTTCCGATGCGCAGTGCGGCTGCACCATCTCGGCTGCACAGCATCGCCGCTAGATCAGGGATGTCATCGGCGGCAGTACGACCGCGCTCGCGACATGGCCATCGGCGATGCGGTAGCGCCCGGAAATATGCGACAGGCCGGGCAAACTCGCTCCGGGTACCAGCACCTCGGCGATGAACCCGTCCTCGCCGGCAAACACAATCTCGACCTGCTGGAAATCCAGGAACTGCCTGCGCTCCGGGTAGATCGCCTTGTACACCGCCTCTTTGATCGAAAACACCAGCAGCGCACCGAAAGGCCGAAGCGCCGCCGGCAGGCCATCGACACGGCTGCGCTCGGCGTCGCGAAGAATCATCGCGTGCAGGCCAGTGTCGAGCGGTCGGGCGGGTTCGACATCGATGCCGATGCCGGCACTCACCGCGCGCGATGCGACCGCCACCGCGCACAGCGTGCGGCAGTGCGTGATCGATCCGACCACCGCGGAGGGCCAGACGGGCACGCGATCGCAATCGCTGAGCAAGGCGTCGGTGTGCTGGTCGAGATGGCCCAACAGCGCCCGCGCCATCATTCGCCCGGCTGCGAATTCACGCTGCCGATGTTCCACCGCACGCCCGATCAGATCCCATTCCGACCTCGGCAGCGTCGTGGGATCCGCATCTGCAGGCGCCATTTCGGCTAGCAGAACATTCTCGGGCAGCAGTGAACGCAAGAGCATGTCGGCCATCCATGATGGACATCGAGCTGAGGCCAATGTCGGGAGCGGTATTCTGCTGGATAAAAAACTATGGTTCAAATCCGGAATCAGTCCGGCCACCCATTTGCATCCAACATCCATATCCGATCTTGCCCACAAGAAACCGGACTATGTGTACGAAAAATTTACGCAAAAAATACGGATACCGGCGCCTGCGCGCATAGCGCCTTTACATGCTTGGCTCCCACACTGCGCACCTGACCTGTGTAGAGGACCGAGGACATGATTGCTTCATCGCGCGCCGCACGCTCGGCACCCGCACTGGCGTTCGGATTCTCGGGGCTGTGCATGACGATGATCGCGATTGTGATCTGTTACGCCGCTTTGTCGGACGCGCATTCCAGCACGGACGTCGACAGCGGGCGGGCGGCGGCGCGGATCTGTTCGTGCCGATGCCCGACGCACGTTCAACACCCTGACTCCATCTCAACCTCAAGGATATTTCCAATGCCCAACTGGCTGATCGCCGTGTGCGCGTTCTCCGTCTTGATGGCAGCCTCGTATCTGCTGTACGTGATTTTGAAACCCGAAGATTTCTGAGATCCTCCCTATGAACGAATTCATTTGGTGGGTATCGTCGGCCTGCAGGTGATCACGCCGATGTTCGGTCTGGCTGCGCTGGTCGCAACGCTGCGTGCGCTTTTCGGCGGACGCGAAACCACACCATTGGCCGCTGACAGCCGGGCCGCTGACATCCAGACCGCTGACATCCAGGAAAGCGCGGATCGCGATGTCGGCAATCTCTGGGTCGACATTACCCGTGCGACGCTGCGCATCCTGCTGCCTTTGTGCCTGATCTGGTCGATGCTGCTGGCATCGCAGGGCGTGCCCTCGACGCTTGCGCGCGGCGCCGACGTTACGCCGATCGACGCCAGCGCGGAAATGAAAACCCAACATATTCCGGTGGGCCCGGTGGCGCCGATGGTGGCGGTGAAACAGCTCGGCACCAATGGCGGCGGCTGGTATGGCCCCAACAGCGCAGTTGCGCTGGAGAACCCCACCCCGCTGTCCAATCTGCTGCAGACGCTTGCGATCATCCTGATTCCGGTCGGGATCGCATTCATGATCGGGCCGTTCAGGGGTCGGCGCAGATTCGGCAAGCTCGTGTTTGCGACGATGATGATGATGTCGTTGATCTCGACCGGCGCCGCGATGATGGCCGAGCGCACGTTTGAAAGCAGCACGAGCGCCTCTGCGCAGAGGGTCATGGAAGGCAAGGAAGTGCGCAATGGCGTCATGCCATCGGCGCTGTGGGGTTCGCTGACCACGCAGACGTCGAACGGGCCACAGCAGATAAACAACAGCAGCCCGCGCGCGGAAAACGAAACCGCGCAGAACGAAGTAATAGAAGGGGTAGCACATGAACCAATGGACGCCGGAACGCCAGGCGCGGCAGGCCGAAGCCGTAAGGCGCTGGAAACCGTGGGAGCGGTCAACGGGGCCACGCACCGCTGACGGGGTAAGGCTAAGGCTTCCCGAAACGCCTATAAGAGTGGTGTGCGCGCCATGCTTACGAGAACTGGCAAAGCACTTACGGGAGCTGGAGCACTCAAATCGGCGAATTGGCTAAATTCGTCTTGGCGGGTGCGGTGCGTGAACACTCACCAACTTCCCTGACGCGCTCTATGATTGGAAGAGGGCTGAGGCTGCACAACAGAGATTTGCCGTTTTGTTAAATGAGCTTAAGCCCATTTCTTTGAAGTGGCAGGGGCGGAAGTGGAGTAGTCCCATTGACGGATTCAACAGCCAATTTTAGGTTACTAATTTCCTCACTTATCTCCGCGATAAATTTATCGCGATCTGGTGCAGAAATATGCCCCGCATTAAAAGCTCGCATGATCTTTTGCATTTCCGCCTCGCTTGCGGCGATCCCCTTTAGACATGCTCCGACCAATGTTTGCGCGTTTCGTCTAGACGCAACTGCAACATCTTCGTTCAAATCCAGAAGCTCGATCATCCACTTGCCGTGGGGTGACTTCGCCTCAAT
>JANOXT010000391.1:0-2538 GCA_031418555.1 Lysobacterales bacterium
AAGGCCCGCGAGGCCCTGGCCGGAGAACTGGGTGAGGCGTATGGCATCACCGCTACGCTGGCCCGTCCGGGCTTGCAGATCGAACTGTGAACAAGTCGGATCAGAACGCCGATGCGGGCAGCCGCAGCGGTTTTTTGCTGGCGCATCAGACACTTTTCGCGTAGAGTTCGCCCTGTTTCGCGCACGGCTGGCCCGTTTTCCATTGGCAGCCCGCTGCAGCCCCGGCTTCTAAAGCCCGGTTTCGCAGCACTCTCCGCACGTCTTTCGTCGCGCTGAACACGACCCGCCATGTGGCGCGTCGTTTCATTTTGCTCGCGGCGCGGTTTTGGAAAGCTCCGAGTAACGCCCCGCATCCTTATGCGGTGCGGCATCTACCTTTGGAGCTACAACATGACTTTCGAATCGCTCGGGCTTGCGCCTGCGCTTCTGCGCGCACTCGCGGAAAACAACTACACCACGCCGACGCCGATCCAGATCCAGGCGATCCCGCTGGCGCTGGCCGGGCAAGATCTGCTGGGCGGCGCCCAGACCGGTACCGGCAAAACCGCCGCTTTCGCGCTGCCGCTGCTGCAGCGTCTGGTCGAAGGCAACAAGCCCGCGACCGGCCCGCGCAAGCCGCGCGCGCTGATCCTGGTGCCGACCCGCGAGCTGGCGGTGCAGGTCGCCGACAGCGTCCGCAGCTACGGCAAATACATGCGTCTGAATGTGACCACGATCTTCGGCGGCGCCGGCATGGGCCCGCAGGTCGACAACCTGCGCCGCGGCGTCGACATCCTGGTCGCGACCCCCGGCCGCCTGATCGATCACATGGAGCGCGGTTCGGCCAAGCTCGATGCGGTCGAAATTCTGATCCTGGACGAAGCCGACCGCATGCTCGATATGGGCTTCCTGCCAGCGATGAAGCGCATCCTCGGTCGCGTGCCAGCGCAGCGGCAGACGATGCTGTTCTCGGCCACGTTCGAGTCGCAGATCAAACAGCTGGCCATGGAATTCATGCGCAACCCGCAGCAGGTGCAGGTCTCGACGCAGAATGCGATCGCCTCGACCATCACTCACCGCGCGCACCCGGTCGACGGCTCGCGTAAGCGCGATCTGCTGATCGATATCCTCACCAAACGTCACGGCGATCAGGTGCTGATCTTCGGCAAGACCAAGCACGGCTGCAACCGTCTGGCCGAACAGCTCGAAACCGCCGGTCTGCCCGCGGTGGCGATCCACGGCAACAAGAGCCAGGCGCAGCGTCAGAAGGCGCTCAACCAGTTCAAGTCCGGCAAGGCGCGCATCCTGGTCGCCACCGATGTCGCCGCGCGCGGCCTGGATATTCCGAATTTGCCGCTGGTGATCAACCATGATCTGCCGATGGTCGCCGAAGACTACATCCACCGCATCGGCCGCACCGGCCGCAACGGCATGCAGGGCGAAGCGCTGTCGCTGGTGTCGTCGGAAGAAGCCGGTCTGCTGCGTCAGATCCAGCGCCTGCTGAAGTCGGATGTGGTCATGGATGTGGTCGAAGGCTTCGCGCCCAGAAATCCGCTTCGCATGGATGGCCCGATGCCGCCGATCAATCGCGGCGGCCATCAGCGTCCCGCGGGCAACGCTGCGCCGCGCAAGCCAAGCCATCGTCCGCACGGCAAGCCGGCCGATCGCGGCGCGCATGCGCACGCAGGCCAGAAACCGCATCGCAGCGGCGCGGCCAGGCCGGGCAGCGAGAGGCGTGATTCACGGGCGTGATCTTCACGCAACGCAGTCAAACAAGAGGGGCCGGCATTGCCGGCCCTTTTCATATCTAACCCCACTTCTCTACGAGGCGAGTTCGTTATGCTGAGGGTGCAGCTGAATCTGTGCGAACGGGGGCATCCATGAAGGCGATCAAGAGATTCGGACATGCATCGGTGACTGCCTGTCTGCTGGCGGTCTTTCCGGGCATGACTGCGCTTGCCGCCGAGCCGGCCACGTTGCAGCCGTTCGAAAGCGAAGCGGCATTCCGCAAAGCGATTGAAGTCTGGACTGCGGAGTCGAAGAAACGCGGCGGTTCTTCCGATGCGGGTCTTGTATACGATGCGCCCGTACCTGTTGCACCAGCTCCGTCATCACCGTCCGTGATTGGTGCGACAGCCGCAGCAGGCGCTTCCAGCGACAGTCTCGATAGGGTCGAAGTGACGGGTTCGCGGATCAAAGCGAGCGAAGACGAATCGATTACCAGCGTCCAGACCGAAGGCGTGGACGAGGGCGACATTGTCAATCATCGGGGTGATGTCCTGGTCGTGCTACGTCGTGGCAGGTTGTTCACCATACGTGTCGGCGGCGACAGCCTCGCGCCTGTCTCTGTCGCCAACGCATACGGCGATGGAGTCGACCCCGAGGGTGCCTGGTACGACGAGATGCTCGTCTCCGGTAATACTGTCGTGGTGATCGGTTACAGCTACGATCGCGACGGCACTGAGATCGGCCTGTTCGACCTCTCCGATGCGGGCAGGATCACGTATCGAGCCACATACCATTTACGCAGCGACGATTACTACTCTTCTCGCAACTACG
>JANOXT010000392.1:0-5607 GCA_031418555.1 Lysobacterales bacterium
GTTGTATCTGAAAGACCCGCCTCGGCGGGTCTTTCTTTTTGTTCCTCCGACCCGCCTCGGCGGGTCTTTCTTGTTGTTCCCCCGACCCGCCTTGGCGGGCCTTTCTTTATTGTTCCCTCGACCCGCCTCGGCGGGTCTTTCTTTTTGTTCCTACGACCCGCCTCGGCGGGTCTCAACTTTTCAACGACTGCATTCACTTCATTGCATTTCATTGCTTTGTTGCAAACCAAGCTGGTCGTGCCGTCTGCACGACGCTTCCTTGCACATCTCATGGCGTTGATTCGACGGACAAATCTGCGTAGCGTGCCAGCTGCCGTCACCTTGTGCGGACGGCATGAATATCGGGGCGTGATGCCGACGCCGACCATGGCGCGGCGCGAGGGGGCCAGACTTGCGAAGTCGCTTCATTGCCGCCCTGCAACAGCACTTTCTTATCCGGAGAACGCTTCATGAACAAGACCATGTACATCCTGCTCGCATCGGCCATCCTGTCGATATCGGCCTGCAAGAACGAAACCGAAACCGCAAAGACCGAAGCCTCCGAAGCAAGCGCTGCAGTGGATCAGGCGGGCGACGCTGCCGCCAACGCCGCTTCGGCCGCTGGCGATGCCGCCGCCCAAAGCGTCGATGCCGCAGCAGCCGCCACCGGCGAAGCCGTCGGCGAAGTCGCGCAGAACGTCGAAAACGCGGCCGATACCGCTACCGCAGCAGCCGCAGAAGCCACCGCCGATGCCGCCAACGCTACTGCCAATGCCGCGAACAAGATGGCAGACAAGGCCGATGCGGTCGCCGACAAGGCCAACGCCGCCGCTGACGAAGCCAAGAAGTAATCGGTAAGGAATGATTGAATGGCTCCAGTCCTTCATAGGATCTAAGCCGCAAAGGCCTGTCGATTTCGGCAGGCCTTTTTGATGTGGAAAATCGCCCGGCTGCAGTTGAGATGGACTACAGCTGGGACTTCAAGGGCAGCACGATTTTTTCCATGAATTTTTCTTTCAACGGCCGTTTTTGCCATATTTCATAGGTATATCGTTTGGTCGGCGCCAGGTCCTGCTCGAATACGGCGGTCATCCGTGCGGCGAAAGCCCGGTCGTAGATGTTGAGGCTGGCTTCATCGTTGAGCCGAAACGAACGCACGTCGAAGTTGGTTGACCCCACCGAAACCATTTCGCCGTCCACGATCAGCATCTTGTTGTGCATCATGGTCGGCTGATACTCGTATATCTCGACGCCGCCGAGCAGCAGCTCACCCCACTGGCTTTTTGAAGCCAACCTGACCGTCTCCGAGTCGATATGTCTGCCCGGCAACACCACCCGCACGCGGACTTTGCGGTGACGGGCGGCAATCAACGCCTTGATGATGAGTTCATCGGGCACGAAATAGGCTGCCTGCACGTCGATCGAGCGTTCGGCCGCGGCGATCGCCATGAGATACATCAGATGCATGCTCTCGCTGCCGCCGGAAGGCGATGAAATGAACATGTGCGCATCGATGCCCGAAACCGCGCGATGCGGCGGAAAATAATCCTCGCCGTTCAGCACGATACCCGTGGTCTTGATCCAGTTGTCGTTGAATGCGGCCTGGAACTGCGAAACCACCGGGCCTTCGATACGGAAATGCAGGTCGCGCCAGTGATCCTGGTCCTGCGCACTGCCCTGCCACAGGTCGGCAATGCCTACGCCGCCGGTGAATCCGATCCGGCCGTCCACGACGAGGATCTTGCGGTGGGTACGATTGTTGAGGCGACCGAGGTTGTACCAGCGCAGCGGTCGATATTTCTGCACATTCACGCCGGCTGATGTCATCTGCTCCAGCAGATCATCGCTCATCTTCAGGCTGCCGGCCCAATCCAGCAAAACGTTGACCTTCACACCCGCGCGCGCACGTTCGCAGAGCGCATCCGCGAATTGTTTGCCTACGTCGCCGGACCAATAGATATACGTCTCGAAATTGATGTTCTTTGTGGCGCTGCGGATCGCCTGGAGCATCGAGGGAAAAATAGCGTCTCCGTTCTGCAGGTCCTGCACCGCGTTGCCCGGCAGCAGACCCGGGCCAAGCATCAGGCCCATTTCCCGTCGGAACTGCGGATCGCCAGCGGCATACTTGTGCTCGAGCTTGCGGTCGAGTTTCTTCTCGGGCGTCGCGAAATTCATCGCGATGACGGTAAGCAACACCGTCGCCATCGCGGTGATGAGGATTGTCAACATTCGTTTTCTGCTCCAACCGAAGGTCATCTCTGGTCTCTGATGCGTTGCGGAGGGCAGCCGCCGCGTCTGTCGGCGATAGTCGCGGTGATCTGCATCCTCATCGGTCAAACAGAAAGGTCGCCGCTGCAGCTCCGGATGGCACGTTAACCGAAATATTCTCCAGCCAGCCGCGGGGCATCCCGGAGCCATCGACAAGCCCATATTGCAGTGCAGAGTGCCCGACAGCCGTGATCAAACCGCGCATTCGGCAGGGTCGGCCGCGGATCATGGGATAGGGCTATCGGGGTGGCGCATGCCAGCGTGCATAGCCAAGGGTTATCCTTGGCGACCTCATCGATGAGCCCGACGCGCCCATGCCCGTGCTGAGCACCCGCCTCGACCCGCAGTCCCAGGAGTTTCGCGACACCGTGGCTTACCATCGCGAGCTGGTCGCCGAGCTGGATGCGCGGCTTGCGCGCGCAGCGGAGGGCGGCGGCGAAAAAGCCCGCTTCAAGCATACCGAGCGCGGCAAACTGCTGCCGCGGGACCGGATTACCGCATTGCTGGACCCGGGCTCGCCGTTTCTCGAAATCGCCCCGCTGGCTGCCGAAGGCATGTACGACAATGCCGCGCCGGCAGCAGGGATGGTCTGCGGCATCGGCCGGGTGATGGGCAACGAAGTGGTTGTGGTCGCCAACGACGCCACGGTCAAGGGCGGCACCTATTTTCCGATGACCGTGAAGAAACATCTGCGCGCGCAGGAGATCGCGCGCGAGAACCGGCTGCCGTGCATCTATCTTGTGGACTCCGGCGGCGCGTTCCTGCCGCTGCAGGACGAAGTGTTTCCCGACCGCGAACACTTCGGCCGGATCTTCTACAACCAGGCGCGGATGAGCGCCGACAACATTCCGCAGATCGCAGTCGTGATGGGCAGCTGCACCGCTGGCGGCGCCTATGTGCCGGCGATGAGCGATGAAAGCATCATCGTCAAGGAACAGGGCACGATTTTCCTCGGCGGTCCGCCGCTGGTGAAGGCCGCGACCGGCGAAGTGGTCGACGCCGAAGCGCTTGGCGGTGCGGATGTGCACACCAGCGTGTCCGGCGTTGCCGATCATTTCGCCGAAGACGACCGCCATGCGCTGCAGATCGCACGCAGTCTGGTCGGCAATCTCAACCGTCGCAAAGTGCTGTCGGTAGCGGTGCGCACGTCGCATGAACCTGCCTATGCTGCCGAAGAGCTGTACGGCATCGTGCCCAAAGACACCCGCCGCCCGTTCGATATCCGCGAAGTGATCGCGCGCATCGTCGATGGCTCGGACTTCGACGAATTCAAGGCGCGCTACGCCAAGACGCTTGTCACCGGCTTCGCGCATCTGCACGGTTATCCGGTCGGCATCGTCGCCAACAACGGCATCCTGTTTGCCGAAAGCGCGCTGAAGGGCGCGCATTTCATCGAACTGTGCAATCAACGCGGCATTCCGCTGGTGTTCCTGCAGAACATCACCGGCTTCATGGTGGGCCGCAAATACGAAAACGCCGGCATCGCGAAAGACGGCGCGAAGATGGTGACCGCGGTCGCCTGTTCCAGCGTACCGAAATTCACCGTGGTGATCGGCGGCAGTTTCGGCGCCGGCAACTACGCGATGTGCGGACGCGCGTACGGCGCAAGATTTCTGTGGATGTGGCCGAACGCACGCATCAGCGTCATGGGCGGCGAGCAGGCCGCAAGCGTGCTGGCCACCGTGCGTCGCGATGGCATTGAGGCCGCCGGCAAGGTATGGACAGCCGATGAGGAAGAAGCGTTCAAAGCGCCGATTCGCGACCAGTACGAAAGCCAGGGCAATCCCTACTACGCCACGGCGCGGCTGTGGGACGACGGCGTGATCGATCCCGCCGACACCCGCCGGGTGCTGGGGCTGGGGATCTCTGCAGCGTTGAATGCACCCATCGAGCCGGCACGCTTCGGCGTGTTCCGGATGTAATCCATCCCAACACAGACTCTCGCATGATCGTCGGCATCGACCTTGGCACCACGCATTCCCTGATTGGCGCCTACACCGAAGAAGGCAGCAAACTCTTTCCCAATGCGCTTGGCGATCTGCTGACGCCGTCGGTGGTCAGCGTCGACGGCGACACCGTATTGGTAGGCCAAGCCGCGCGCGATCGCCTGATCAGCCATCCGCAATCCACCGTCGCTTCGTTCAAGCGCTGGATGGGTTCATCGCGCGAAACCCGGCTGGGCGATCGCAGCTTCCGGCCAGAGGAACTGTCGGCACTGGTATTGCGTTCGCTGTTGGCGGATGCCGAAGCGGCGGTGGGCGAAAAAATAAGTGAAGCGGTGATCAGCGTGCCCGCCTATTTTTCCGACGCGCAGCGCAA
This sequence comes from Lysobacterales bacterium, assembly GCA_031418555.1. Classification (GTDB taxonomy): domain Bacteria; phylum Pseudomonadota; class Gammaproteobacteria; order Xanthomonadales; family Xanthomonadaceae; genus Lysobacter_I. Next base: position 4,567 of record JANOXT010000392.1, read on the forward strand.
GGCCACCCGCAGCGCGGGCGAATTGGCCGGCGTGCGCGTGGAGCGGCTGATCAACGAACCGACTGCAGCCGCATTGGCCTATGGCCTGCAGAACCGCGAGCAGGAAAGCCGCTTTCTGGTGTTCGACCTCGGCGGCGGCACCTTCGATGTTTCGATCCTCGAATCCTTCGACAGCGTCTTCGAAGTGCATGCCAGCGCCGGCGACAATTTTCTGGGCGGCGAAGATTTTCTCGATGTGCTGGTCGACGCTTTTCTGCAGGATCACGCACTGCGTCCGCAGTCGATGAGCGCGCAGGAATCGGGGCAGCTTCGCCGGCGTCTGGAGCTGTTGAAACGCGAACTCGGCAGCACTGCAGCCACGCCGCTGCAGATCACGCTCGGCGAGCAGAGTTACGCGTGGACGATCGACGAAGAACGTTTCTCCCGTCTGTGCGAACCGCTGGTGCAGCGCATGCGCACGCCGATCGAGCGCGCGATGCGCGACGCCAAGCTGCAATCCGCGCAGTTGGACGAGATCGTGCTGGTCGGCGGCGCCAGCAGGATGCCGTTGGTCGCGCGTCTGGTGTCGCGGATGTTCGGCCGCCTGCCGCTGCGCCACGTCAATCCGGATCAGGCGATCGCGCTGGGCGCCAGCGTCGCGGCGGGGCTGAAATCGCGCGATGCGAAGCTGGAAGAAATCATTCTTACCGACGTCTGCCCGTACACGCTGGGCACGCAGATCGCCCATCGCGACCCGAACGGACAGGTCCACAACGGTTATTTCCACCCCATCATCCTGCGCAACAGCACAGTGCCGATCAGCCGCGAGGATGTGTTCTACCCGATGCACGATCATCAGCATCAGCTGACCATCGACATCTTCCAGGGCGAGAATCCGCTGGTGGCCAACAACATCAAACTCGGCGAGATCACGCTGGATCTCGACAAGCGCCGCCGCAACGACGAAAACGGCGTGAGCGTGCGTTTCACTTACGACATCAACGGGCTGCTGCAGGTGGAAGTGACCGAGCAAGCCACCCAGCGCCGCCATGAACTGCTGCT
>JANOXT010000393.1:0-2084 GCA_031418555.1 Lysobacterales bacterium
CTGGTGGTCTGCAATCTTGCCGACGACGACCAGCGCCCGGAGCGGATCGCCGGCGCGATCCTGCAGTCGATGGCCGACAGCTTCCGCTTCGACAACGAGGAGTTCTCGATCACCGCGAGCATCGGCATCGCCCGCGCACCCGGCGACGGCGAACGCCCGCAGACGCTGATCCAGAACGCCGATGCCGCGATGTACGACAGCAAGCGACGCTCGCGCAACGCGTGGCAGGCGTTCACGCCCGCGCTGGCGCAGACCCAGGCCGACCGGCTGTGGATGGAAACCCACCTGCGCCGCGCCGCCGACAACGGCGAGTTCCATCTGGTCTACCAGCCGCAGGTCGATCTGCTGAGCGGCCGGATCGTCGCCGCCGAAGCGCTGATCCGCTGGCAGAACCATCTGCTGGGCGAACTGCGCCCGGACCGCTTCATCAGTCATGCCGAAACCACCGGGGACATCGTCCGCATCGGCAGCTGGGTGCTGCGCGAAGCCTGCCGCCAGGTTGCGGCGTGGCGCTACGCCGGGCTGGGCATCGTCCGCGTGGCGGTCAATGTCTCGTACCGCCAGTTCGTCGGCGAAGATCTGGCCGAAGCGGTGCACCGCATCCTCGACGAATTCCACCTGCCGGGCGCGGCGCTGGAACTCGAATTCACCGAGCGCGTACTGATCGAAGACGCGCCCGACACGCTGCGCACGTTCGCCGATCTGCGCGAGATGGGCGTGATACTCACCATCGACGATTTCGGCGAAGGCTACAGCGCGCTGAATTATCTGCGCCGCCTGCCGATCCATGGCTTGAAGCTCAGCCAGCTGTTCGTGGAAGGCGTGCCGACCAATCATTCCGACGTGGCCGTCTGCCAGGCGGTGTCGGGCATCGCGCGCAGCCTCGGTCTGGGTCTGGTCGCCGAGGGCGTGGAGTCCGAAGCGCAGCGCCAGTTCCTGCTGCGCCTGGGCGTGCCGATCGCACAGGGCTTCCTGTTCGCACCCGGGCTGAAGCCCGATGAATTCGCGCGCCGTCTCGAACAGGGCGGCCTGCATCCTTCACCGGCCCACTGATTACCTCAACGCATGTCGCTCGAAACGCAACCCGCTTTCCGGATCCGTTCCATCGAAGCCCGCGACGATGCCGCCGTCGCCGCGATCATCCGCAGCGTGATGCCTGAATTCGGCGCCAGCGGCTGCGGTTTCGCGATCGGCGACTCGGAAGTGGATTGGATGCACCGTGCGTATGCACAGCCGCGTTCGGCGTATTTCGTGATCGAGCGCGACGATGCTTCAGGCAACCCCGTGGTCGAAGGCGGCGGCGGTGTCGCGCCATTGATCGGCGGCGAGGCCGGCACCTGCGAATTGCGCAAAATGTATTTCCTTGCGGAACTGCGCGGGTTGGGCGCAGGCGCAGCGCTGATGGCGCGCTGCCTCGACGCCGCACGCGGCTTCGGTTTCGACCATTGCTACCTCGAAACCCTGACAGGCATGGACGCGGCGATGCGCCTGCACGAACGCAGCGGGTTCCGGCGGATTGATGCGCCAATGGGCGCCACCGGCCACGGCGGCTGCAATACGTTCTATTTCCGCGATCTTGCGAACGACTGAACACGCAGCAGACACCCAAACAGGAAACGAACGGATGCGAACACAAGGCGCTCTGATCAAATGGAACGCCGACCGCGGCTTCGGTTTCATCAAGACCCGCGATAGCGGCATCGAAGTCTATGTTCACATCACCTCGTTTACGCGCAGCACGCGCCTGCCCAAGATCGGCGACGCGCTCAGCTTCGATATCGTGACCATCGCAGACGGTCGCAAGCAGGCCAAGGCGGTCACCTACGACATGCCGCTGGACCCCGCGGAATTGTCGCTTGCGCCGATTGAACGACCAGCCGGCCACCGCGCAGCGTCTGCGATGCAAGACCGCGCGTCAGCGCTGCGTGCCGATCGCAGTCGTGACCGTGACCGTGACCGTGACCGTGATCATCATCGTCATGGACGCGAATCCCGCGACACCTCTCTCAGCGGGCTGTACACGGCGTTCTTTGCCGTGCTGCTGGTCGGCGGGCTCGTGTTCGGTTATCGCAGATTTCTCGAAG
>JANOXT010000394.1:0-1527 GCA_031418555.1 Lysobacterales bacterium
TCCTGCCTTCGCGCTTGAGCAGCAGGCCGAAGCGCACCCGCGCTTCCTCGCCAGGAAACCCTTCCGCCAGCGCCTCGTATTCCTGAATCGCTTTGGGAATATCGCCCAACGCCTCCAGGCAGCGCGCATAGAGCAGATGGCCATCATGGGAGCGGAAATCGGGATTGGCCGCGATCAGCGTGTCCAGCGTCTGTCGCGCTTCGGCATGCAGATTGAGGGCGAACTGCGAGCGTGCGAGGCCCAGCATGAGTTCCGGATCGGTCGCGTACAGGCCTCGCAGACCCGATCGATACAGCTCCGATGCCTGCTGATAGTCGCCGCTGTCGAAGCTTTCCTGGGCCAGTCGGCGACGATTGTCGAGCGTGTCGGCCACGTCGAGCTGACGAGAGGCTTCGCGCTTGCGGCGCTCCGGGTCGATGCGGTCCTGCGCGCCGCGCAGCGCGCGTCTGGCGGTTCGGTTCTGGCCCAGTCCCGGCAGGATTTCCGCGAACACATAGGCCGCGATCGCGATGTATGAGCCGATGAACAGCAGAAAAAGCCAGTACATGGGGCGCCCGGTGCGGATCGCATGCACCGCGCACCCGATCTGCAGGATCGCGGACAGAACGAATAATGGATGCATCGGCGACTTCCCCATGGTCGGCGCGACGGTCGTGCGCAGTCGGCGGAGTGTAGTCAGCCGACTGCGTGCCCTCAAGCCGGCGGCGGGCCTGCTATGGTTTCTGCTGTAGACGCCCCTCACATATCGCCGAGTCGCCGATGCGCAACCCACCTACCATTGCTTTGTCGCCGATGCCGCCCATGGCGGATGGGGAGCGCCTTGCCGCTGCGCGCGCCTTCGCCGACGAACTCGCCCGCCGCCGCACTGTCCGCGACTACGCGTCGACGCCGGTATCGCGCGCGGTCATCGAGCAATGCCTGCGCGCCGCCGGCACCGCGCCCAGCGGTGCGAATCAGCAGCCGTGGCGCTTCGTAGCGGTGCAGGATCCTGCGATCAAACGCTGTATCCGCGAAGCTGCCGAAACCGAGGAACGCGAGTTCTACAGCCATCGTGCTCCGGAAGAATGGCTGAGCGCGCTCGCGCATCTGGGCACCGATGCCGACAAACCCTTTCTCGAAACCGCGCCGTGGCTGATCGGCATCTTCTACGAGCGCTTCGGCATCGATGCCGAAGGCAATAAACTGAAGCGCTACTATCCGCACGAATCGGTGGGCATCGCCACCGGCCTGCTGATCGCCGCGCTGCATCGCGCCGGCCTGGCGACCCTGACCCACACCCCCAGCCCGATGGGTTTTCTCAACGAAATTCTGGGCCGTCCGAAGAACGAAATGGCCTACCTGCTGCTGGTCGTCGGCCATCCTGCCGTCGATTGCCGGGTGCCAGACATCCAGCGCCTCGGCCTGGACCAGTACGCGAGTTTTTTGTGATGGCGACCAATCGCATCGATTGGACTTTCGATACAGCACGCGTCCATGGACGGCTGGTGGGCGAGGGCGATGTCGAACTCTATCGAGTGCTATACGCCG
>JANOXT010000395.1:0-2134 GCA_031418555.1 Lysobacterales bacterium
CTGGCGCTGCAGCTGTTGGGCGATGCGCCGGACGCACAGCAGCGCGCAGAGATGTACGCAGGCGTGACGGCAGGCAAGACCCGCGAGGAAATCGCATTTTTGATTCTCGGCCGCGCAACGACGCCCGCCGAGAACATGCTCGATAAAAACAGAGACGACCCGATCAATGCGATGCTGCGCATCATCGGCACCCGCAAGCGCGAAATCATCCAGCGCTCCTGCGGCGATCTGATCGAATTTCTCGATCCGAGCTACGGCCTGGATGCGGTTGGCGGTTACGACCAGATCAAACAAGAGCTGATGAAGATCGCCGCGACCATCAAGACCGGCGACCGCCGGCTCGCGCCGATGGGCCTGCTGGCAGTCGGCCCGATGGGCGTGGGCAAGACCTTCGTCATCAAGGCGTTCTTGAAAGAAGCCGGGCTGCCGGGCGTGGTGCTGAAAAACTTCCGTTCGAAGTGGGTGGGCTCGACCGAATCCAATCTCGAACGCGTGCTCAAGATCATCCGCGCGATGAGCCCGATCGCATTGGTCATCGACGAAGGCGACCGCAGCTTCGGCAGCGGCGAAGGCGGCGAGACCGACGGCGGCACATCGTCCCGCGTCATCGCACGGATCAAGGACTTCATGTCCGACACCGACAACCGCGGCCACGTGCTGACGATCCTGATGACCAACCGCCCCGACAAGCTCGATGTCGACATCAAGCGTCCGGGCCGCCTGGACCGCAAGATTCCGTTCTTCTACGCCGACAACGCCGCGGACCGCCTGCGCGTCGTCAGCGCGATCCTGTCGCGCAACGGTGCGGCAATATCCGATGACGCGGCGGTCGCGCTCACCGAAGCGCTGGGCGGACTCGACGGCTATTCCAACGCCGATCTGGAAGCGATCGCGCTGCTTGCGCTGGACATCGCGCGCGACGCGGGCGCCGCGCTGGGCGCGCCGCATCTGCAGCAGGCGATCGGCGATTTCATCCCGCCGCAGCACATCGACACCATCCAGCTCATGGAACTGCTGGCGGTGCAGGAGTCCTCGCGCCGCAGCCTGCTGCCGGAACGCTTCGCGAAGCTCGCGCCGTCCGAGGTCTCGCAGCTGATCGCAGAATTGAAGCGCAGGCTTCGATAGCACGCGCGCTGCGCGTGATGATTTCTGTAGGAGCGACGGGAGCCGCGATGCCTGCGGCAACGAAGCGATCGCGTCGTTCGCAATCACGATCTTTACGTTTTTCTTCTCAGGTAAAATGGTTGCCATCAGCGGCAAGCGCAGCCAGCAGCGGTGCAGGCTCCCACGCCCCTGCCTGACGGCTGTCGCGGTCGGCGTCGGCGTAGCGGCGCATCGCTTGCAGCACGTTCGATAACCCGACCTCATCGGCATAGCGCATCGGCCCGCCTCGAAACGGCGGAAAGCCGTAGCCGAACAGATAGACCATATCGATATCGCCGGCCTTGCCGGCAATGCCTTCTTCGAGAATCTTCGCGCCTTCGTTGACCAGCGCGTACATCAGACGTTCGATGATTTCCGCGTCGCCGATCTCGCGGCGCACGATGCCGGCATGCTTCGAATGCGCGACGATCAGCGCATCGACGACGGCGCTGGGATGCGCCTTGCGGTCGCCGGGCATGTAGTCGTACCAGCCGGCGCCGGCCTTCTGGCCGAAGCGGCCCTGTTCGCACAAGCGGTCGGCCACTGCCGAATACGTCAGCTCGGGTTGTTCGACTCGACGGCGTTTGCGGATCGCCCAGCCGATGTCGTTGCCGGCCAGATCGCTCATCCGGAACGGGCCCATCATGAAACCGAAGCGCTCGGCCGCAGCGTCGACCTGCGCCGGCAGTGCGCCTTCTTCCAGCAGGAACATCGCCTGACGGCTGTACTGCTCAATCATCCGGTTGCCGATGAAGCCGTCGCACACGCCGGACACCACCGCGATCTTGCGGATCTTCTTGGCCACCGACATCGCGGTGGCCAGCACGTCTTTCGCGGTGGCCTTGCCGCGCACCACTTCCAGCAGCTTCATCACGTGCGCGGGACTGAAGAAGTGCAGGCCGATCACGTCCTGCGGACGCTGGGTGAACGATGCGATCTTGTCCAGATCAAGCGTCGATGTATTCGAGGCGAGAATCGCGCTGGGTTTGGC
>JANOXT010000396.1:0-17938 GCA_031418555.1 Lysobacterales bacterium
GACTGGGCCAATGGCGGGATATCGGGATCCGAGAACACGTCAAGCATTTTGACCAGTTCTCCGACTCGCATCGGTGCGCGGATAGCGTGCTGCAGCGGAGCTGCGGAGGCATCGCCGTAAAGCAATGCAACGCAGCGCGGACGTCCGGTACGCTGGGATTTCTGCATCGCCATGCGCGCGAAGGGCGACTGCGGATCGCACAACGCCAGGTCGGCATCGATTTCGTCGACGAAACGCCATTCGGCGCGGGTATTGCCGCCCACGACGTTCAGCAGCGACTTGACCAGGGTCTCGTCGCGCAGCGACAGCCCCAGCGTGGTCATGGTCATGGCTCGACGGGCACTCACTGGATTCAAGCCCCGTCGATCCAGCTGGAAGTCGGCAAGTGCCGTCCGTTGATTTCGCGCTGCAGGCCGATGAACTGGAAGACTTCGCCCGATTCGTCGACGACCGGCGAAATCAACAGTTCGTTCTGGAACGGCGAGCCGTCCTTCCGATAGTTGCGCAGCACCACATGGCAGCTTTGACGCAACGCGATGGCCTGCCTGAGCTTCACGATGCCGGGCTGATCGCGGTCTTCTCCCTGCAGAAAACGGCAGTTGCGTCCGACCGCTTCCTCGGCGCGATATCCGGTCATCTGTTCGAAGCGTTTATTGACGTAGACGATCGGCATCTCGCCGGAACGGATATCGACCACCACCACCGCCGTATTCAGCGCATCCAGCTGATGGCGCAGCTCCAGGTAACGGTCGCGGGTGATGCCGAATTCGGTGATGTCGATCAAGGTCAGCACGCGGAACCTGCCCGCTACGCCGCGATCGAGCGTTCTGGCCTGGAAGAGCAGGATGGCATCGCGGCCATCGGCCTTGCGGATGCGCGCTTCAGCGGCGGTCTCGGGCGCGTCGACCGACAGGATCTGCGCGGCCCGGTCCAGCAGCAGCTGGCTTTCAAAAATTCCGCGGACGTTTTTGCCGATCAGCGCCTCGGCGGACAGGCCCAGTTTTTCAGCGAAATCGCCGCTGAGCACGATCACCTGGTGATCCGCATCGGTCACGCACAATCCGATATGGGCGACGCGCATGGCGTCGCGCATCAATTCGTTTTCGAAAACCCTGCCTTCAAGACTCACCGCTCACACCCCTTTGACATATCCATATCCGCTTTGTGTGTACCCACGTTCGACAGGCTGGTATCGAAGGCCGGCAGAGGCCTGCCTCGCGCTACATGGTCTGGCTCACAGCAAATTCCATGCCATCGGTCGGGCGCCATATCGTCGCATCGGATCGATAGGCGTTCGGGATTCAAATCAACCGGTTGGCAAGGCACTATCAATGACGATCATGATGCAGGATGCAGATTCAGCGGTTTGGCATGGCATTGCTTCCTACGGGCGAAATATGCCGCAGTGCGGCAATTGCTCTGCCAAGTGAGCACCTGTCGTCTGTTCCACATTTCCACACTCTTAGCACGCTGCCGTTAAGCGCAGAAGTCACAGAAGATGGATCCAAGACGTAACCCGGTGATGACGGCTTCCATGGCTCGGCCTGAAAGCCAGTTCAAAATCTCAGGTTCCGAAAAACTTCTGCCATCCCGAACGCGGGCGAAGCCCAACGAGCAATCTGCTGTTGGGCCGGTGTCATCACAACAGCAGATCCTCCGCCCGCTGCGCGGAGATTCGGGCTGACACAGCCCTTGTCTATACTGCTGTCGAAGGAGATCTTGAACAGATTCGCAGGCGCTAAGCGCCGCAATGCTTACCGCTGACCGAACCATCGATCGGGATTGACCGGCTGGCCGTTGCGGCGCAGCTCGAAATACAGCGCCGGCTGTTGCAGACCGCCGGAGTTGCCGACCCGTGCCACCGCATCGCCGCGTTTGACCGGTGCGCCGACATCTTTCAACAGCGATTCGTTGTGCGCGTACAGACTGAGATAGCCATTGCCGTGGTCGACGATCAGGATCAGACCGTAGCCGGTCATCCATTCGGCGAACACCACATTGCCATCGGCCACCGCGCGCACGGGGGTACCGAGACCGGCGGCGATCAGCAGACCGCTGCTGGCGCGGCCGTCGGGCATGCGCCCGCCAAAGCCGGCGACAAGGCTGCCCGAGAGCGGCCAACCGAAACCGCCGACCCGCACCGGTACGGCACTGGCGGTCTGACGCGGCGGATTGGCCTGCGCGGCGGATGGTTTCCCGGCATTCGTCCTGGCGCCGCCGACGGATTTACCACCGTTGGATTTCGCAGCGACTGCAGCGGCTTTTGCGGCGGCGCGTTCGACTGCGGCCCGCTCTGCCGCAGCGCGCGCAGCGGCGGCCCGCAGACGGCCGATGACCTGCTGCAGCGCTTTGGCGTCGCTGCCCAACGCCTGTTCGCGGGCACTGCGGTCGCGATACTGCTGTTCCAATGCGCCGAGGGTTACGGCGCGGGTCTGCCGATCATGGGCGAGCGCTGCGAGCTGGGTCTGCTGTCGCACGCGCGCCGCGTCCAGCGCCGTACGTTTCTCGACGATCTGGGTTTCGACCCGCGTCAATTCAGCAAGCTCGGCGCTCAGCGCAGCGGCGCGCTGCAGCCGCTGGCGCTGCAGATAGCCGTAATACGTCATCTGCCGCTGGGCGTCGGCGACGCGGTCCTGGGCCAGCATCACTTTCAGCGGTGCGTGATCGCCCTGCGCATACGCTGCGCGCAGCAGCGCGGCCAACTCTTTGCGCTGCGATGCCTGCTGAGTCTTCAGCTGCTCGCGCCGCGCATCGAGCTGCGCAAGCGCATCCTGCTCGCGCGCGAGCTGGCTTTCGGCGACATGCAGAGAGCGGCTGGAATCGGCGACGCGTTCGTCCACCGCACGCAGTTCGCGGCTGGCCGCGCCGCGCTGGCCTTCCAGGCGGCGGCGCTCGGCCGCAACGGCCTGCAGTTCGCGCTGGATCGTCTCCAGCCGGCGCTGCGCTTCGCGGCCGGTGCTTTGCTGCGCGGCAAGCGGCGATGCCAGCGACAGCAGCAGGGCGACCGCAACCAGCGTGCGCAGAACGGCACTCATCCGGCGTCGAACAGCGAACGGCCGCTCATTTCCACCGGCTGCGGAAGGCCCAGCAGATCCAGAAGCGTCGGCGCCACGTCGCGCAGCGCGCCGCCGCTGCGCAGATGCGCATCGGCACGGTCACCCACGTAAACGAACGGCACCGGGCCGACGGTATGCGCGGTATGCGGCTGCCCGGTGTCGGGGTCGCGCATCATTTCGAGATTGCCGTGATCGGCCGTGACCAGCAGCGCGCCGCCAGCCGCGCCCACGGCGGCTTCGACCGCGCCGATTGCCACGTCCACCGCCTGCGCGGCCAGAATCGCGGCCTGCAGATCGCCGGTGTGACCCACCATGTCGGGGTTGGCGATATTGCACACCACCACATCGAAGCGGCCCGATGCGATGGCATCGACCAGCTTCGCGGTGAGTTCCGGGCAGCTCATTTCCGGCTGCAGATCGTAGGTCGCGACTTTCGGGCTCGGCACCAGAATGCGTTCTTCGCCGGGGTAGCGGTCTTCGCGACCGCCGCTGAAGAAGAAGGTGACATGCGCATATTTTTCGGTCTCGGCGATCCGCAGTTGGGTCAGACCATGCGCGCAGAGCACTTCGCCGAAGGTATTGCGCAGATCGTCCGCCGAAAAAGCCACCGGTGCCGGCAGTCTGGCGTCGTATTCGCTGAGGCAGACGAAGCGCGACAACGCAGGACGCCGCACGCGGTGGTCGAACCCGTCGAACATCGGATCGACGAATGCTGCGGTGAGCTGGCGCGCGCGGTCGGCGCGGAAATTCATGAATATGATGGCATCGCCGTCGCGCATGGGCGCGGCCCCATCCAGCACCGTTGGCGCCACGAACTCATCGTTTTCGCCGCGCGCATAGGCCGCTGCGAGCGCACTCAGCGCATCCGGGGCCTGTTGCTCGGCTTGGGCGTCGACGATCGCATCCCAGGCGCGGCGCAGGCGGTCCCAGCGCGTGTCGCGATCCATTGCGAAATAACGGCCGCCGACGGTGGCGATATGCGCATTGCCCAGCGCATCGCACTTCACCTGCAGCGCACGCAGGCTGGCTTCGGCCGAACGCGGCGGCGTGTCGCGACCGTCCAGGAAGGCGTGCACCGCGACCCTGGCAACACCTTCACGCGCGGCGAGATCCAGCATCGCGAAGATGTGGTGCTCATGGCTGTGCACGCCGCCCGGCGACAGCAGGCCCATCACATGCAGTGTGCGGCCCGGGGCCTTGGCAGCCGCGCAGGCCGCGCGCAGTTCAGCGTTGGCGAAAAAGCTGCCGTCCTCGATCGCGGCATCGATGCGGGTCAAGTCCTGATAGACGATGCGGCCGGCCCCCAGGTTCATATGCCCGACTTCGGAATTGCCCATCTGCCCATCGGGCAGGCCGACGTGGCGGCCCTCGGTGTGGATCAGGGTGTGCGGTCGCTGCGCCCACAGCCGGGTCCAGTTCGGCAGATCGGCCAGCGCCAGCGCGTTGTCGACGGGGTCCTCGCGATAGCCCCATCCGTCCAGGATCAGCAGCACGACAGGTTTTGGGCGATGGACGACAGCGGGCATGTGACCTTCGGGGCTGTGACTAAGGGCAGATGCGATTGTAGCGAAGCGCCCGCACCCTACACGCACGGGGCCGGATCCGGCCCGCTCACGTTCACGAGGCCTATCGCATGCGCACTTCCAAACTCGCCCTCGCCTGCACCGTCGCGCTCGCGCTGATCGCGCCCAACGCGTTCGCGGGCAAAAGTATTGAAAAGGTCATGGGCAGCATCACCGCGCAGGCCGGCGAAAGCTACGATTCGCTGGAAACCGTCAACGGCAGCATCCTGGTCCAGACAGGCGCCATCACCGGCGATATCGAAACGGTCAACGGCAGCGTACAGCTGGAAGCCGGCGCGAATGTCGGCGATGCCCAAACCGTCAATGGCAGCATCAAGAGCGACGGCAAGGGCAAAGCGGGCGCGCTGGAAACGGTCAACGGCAGCATCCGTCTGGGCGAACAGAGCCACGTCGCCAGCATCGCAACCGTCAACGGCAGCGTGTTCACCGATCGCGGCAGCGATGTCGCGCGCGGGATCGAAACCGTGAACGGCGCGATCGGTCTGGTCGATACCGATGTCCACGGCGGCATCAATACCGTGAACGGCGATATCACCGTCGGCGCCGGTTCGTTCGTTTACGGTGGCATCACCATCGAGAAGCCCAACAGCAACTGGATGCCGGTCAGCGTGAAGCCGCGCAAGCTGCGGATCATCATCGGCCCCAACTCGGTGGTGGACGGCCCGATGGTGTTCAAGCGCGAAGTCAGCCTGTACGTGCACAAGACCGCGCGCATCGGCAAGGTCACTGGTGCCACGCCGGTGGCGTACGACGGGGCGACAGCGCCGAAGGATTGACGGGGTGTTGAAGGCCGGACTCGCTATGCACTCCCGTTTGCATAGCGAAGGGGCGACGCGGAGCGCTGCGAATCACGGGTTCTTGCGAGGCAATGCGGCTCCAGCAGATGCGAGGGCCGGACGGGCTGACAGGGATTGCTTGCCGCAACAGCGATGCGGAACCGCCACTCCCAACCTTCCCCTGCGCTGCGCGCAAGGGAAGGAGACAAAATGCGGTCGGGTCTGCCTTCCGACAGGCGCCCAATCCGCTGCCGCGTCGTACACTCTGGGCTTACGTTTTGTCTGGAAGCCTCCGATGCATCGTACTCTGTCCACATACCGCTCACTGTCTGCAACATTGCCCAAAGCCCTGCTTTTGAGCCTCACGGTCACCCTCGCGCTGGCCGCATGCAAGCGCGAGGCTGAAGCGCCTGCGAAAGCGCCGCAAGATGCGGCAGCCGCGCCTGGCTTCGCATTCAAGGATGCGATCACCCCGGCCGATTTCGCCGAACACGTGCGCGTGCTCGCTTCGGACGAATTCGAAGGCCGCGGCCCGGGTTCGCCCGGCGAAGAGAAGACCGTCGAATACCTCAAGGCGCAGTTCCAGCGCATCGGCCTGAAGCCCGGCAACGGCGACAGCTATTTCCAGACCGTGCCGATGATGGAAACCACGGCCGACGAAGCGACGACGATGACCATCGACGTGAAGGGCAAACCGCATACGCTGGCGTTCGGCACCGACATGGTGATCGGCACGCGCACCGGCCAGCCCGAGGTGAAGATCGACGCAAGCGATCTGGTGTTCGTCGGCTACGGCGTGGACGCGCCGGAGCAGCAGTGGAACGACTATGCCGGCGTCGACGTGAAGGGCAAGACCGTGGTGATGTTTGTCAATGATCCGGGTTTCCACGCGAAAAACCCGACGCTGTTCGACGGCAACCGGATGACCTATTACGGGCGCTGGACCTACAAGTTCGAGGAAGCGGGCCGCAAGGGCGCCGCCGCGGCGCTGATCATCCACGACACCGAAGGCGCATCGTATGGCTGGGACGTGGTCAAGAACTCATGGTCCGGCAAACAGTACGACCTGCGCGCGTCCGATGACCCGGCGCCGCGCGTGCCGCTGCAGGGCTGGATCACCGGCGAGCAGGCGAAGGCGCTGTTCGCCGATGCCGGCTTGGATCTGGAGAAGATGCGCGCGGCAGCCGGCAAGCGCGGCTTCAAACCGGTGCCGCTGCCGGCGAAAGCCAGCGTCACGCTGAAGAGCACGACTGCGGAGAAGGAATCGCGCAACGTGCTGGCGCTGCTGCCGGGCGGCGACACGGCGAACGAAGCCATCGTCTATATGGCGCACTGGGACCATCTGGGCAAACATCCCGATGAGCCGGGCGACAATATCTACAACGGCGCGGTCGACAACGCGACCGGCGTTGCCGGCATTCTGGAAATCGCCGAACTGCTGGCCAAGGGCGCCAAGCCGAAGCGTTCGGTGCTGTTCGCCGCGGTGACGCTGGAAGAATCCGGTTTGCTCGGATCGAAGTACTACGTTGCGCATCCCACTATTCCGCTTGAGCAGACCGTCGGCGTGATCAATCTCGACGCGATGAGCGTGGCCGGCCGCACCCGCGACGTTACTGTCGTCGGCATGGGCAATTCCGAGCTTGAAGACGTGTTCAAGCCCATCGTGGAACGCCAAGGCCGCAAACTGGTCGAGGAATCCAATCCGGCCGGCGGGTATTATTTCCGGTCCGATCATTTCAACTTCGCAAAGGCTGGCGTGCCGGCGCTGTATCCCGATGGCGGCACCGATCTGTTGGAAGGCGGCAACGCCGCCGGTGAAGCGGCCGCGAAGGATTACAACGAGCATCGTTACCACAAGCCTGGCGATCAGTACGATGCGGCGACCTGGAAGCTGGACGGCACGATGCAGGACCTGGCGGCGGTGTACGAGGTGGGGCTGGCGCTGGCCTTCGACGACAAGTGGCCGAACTGGTACGCCAACAACCCATTCCGCGCCAAACGCGACGCGATGATGGCGGCGAAGACTCCGCCTGCTGCAGCGACTGCCGCACCGGCGAAGTAATACATCGCGCTCCGTAACGAAAACGGCGCTTTACGGCGCCGTTTTCGTGTGCATTCGCAGCGGCTGGGATGCGGCCGAAGATGCGATCCGCTACCGGCGTCGCATCAGCGCTTGATCGCAGGAGCTGAGGATTGCACCCGCGCCATGATCTGGTCTTCGCCGGCCTGCAGCGCGTTGATTCTTTCGTGCTGATTATTGTCCTGGTTCTGCTGGTGCATGGCGATGTTCTGGTCGGCGATGGACTTGTTGTTAAGCCGCTGATTGGCCTGTTCGATCTGGGCAGCACTTTGATCGAATGCCGGAGCGTCCTTCATCCGCACATCATTGGTGAAGATCGGCTCGCGGTCGCCATATTTCATGTGTTCCATCCGGACGATGGTGTCGCCGTTGGCGTTCACCGCCTGCACCCGATCCACGCGCGTATCGGGTTTACGGTCCTTTTCCGCGATGTACTGCAGCACGCTGTACGCCGCGATGCGCTGCACATCGTCTTTGGCGATGCCGATCTCCTGCACCTTGTCCTTGACCGAATTGAAGACTTTCTGCTGTTCCGGGCTCCATTTCTCGATCGCATGTTCGTCGATACCGCGTGCCGTGCCGCCCGAGGTGCCGCTGGATGCTCCCGCCGATGCGCCGTCGGCGGCTTCGCTCGATGTTTCGCTCGATGTTTCGCTCGATGTTTCCTCTGCATCGGAATCATCATCGGGTTGATCCGCGGCGGTCCTGGTCATGTCATCAGGATTCGCGCTGGTCTCCTCGGGCGAGACCGTCGTTTGCGTCTGGTCGATCAGATCGGGCATGACACACCTCTTCAACAGCGGAGCGGGCGCTCAACGTGCGCCCTGCGGGAACCTACACGCTTCCTGATGAATACGCCTCAGCCTGCGGCGCGCTCGGGCCAGACCGTCTTCGCCAGCAGTTCGTCATTCCAGTCGAAATGCAGGGAGCCGTCCTTGTTCAGCAGAAGCGATACGAAATTGAAGACATTGCGCGCGAACATGTCGCTGGCGTGCATCGCGCCGCTGCTGGCGAGGTTGAGCGGCCCCGACACCGTCACCCCGCCGTGAACGATATTGTCGCCGGGTTGGGTCAGCTCGCAGTTGCCGCCGGTTTCGGCGGCCAGATCCACGATCACGCTGCCGGGCTTCATGCCGGCCACCATCGCCGCACTGACGATCTTCGGCGCCGGGCGGCCGGGAACGGCTGCGGTGGCGACGATCACGTCGATATTCTTCAAGTGATCGGCAAGGCGCTGCTGCTGCAGCGCGCGCTCTTCATCGGTAAGTTGACGGGCGTAACCGCCCTCGCCCGCGGCGCTGACCCCAAGGTCGAGAAACTTGCCGCCGAGCGATTCGATCTGTTCGCGCGTTTCCGGGCGCACGTCGAAGCCTTCGACCTGCGCGCCCAAACGCTTTGCCGTGGCGATGGCCTGCAGACCGGCGACGCCCGCACCGATCACCAGCACTTTGGACGGGCGGATGGTGCCCGCAGCGGTGGTCAACATCGGGAAAAAGCGCGGCGCCAGCTGCGCGGCGATCAGCATCGCCTTGTAGCCGGCCATGCCGGCCTGTGAGCTCAGGATATCCATGGCTTGGGCGCGGGTGGTGCGCGGCAGGCGTTCCAGCGGGAAAGCGACGATATTGCGCGCGATGATCGCGTCACCTCGCTCAGCATCGCCCTGCGGCTGCAGCATGCCGACCAGTACCGCGCCGGGTTTCATGCCGGCAATCGCATGCGCCGGCGGCGGCTGCACGCAGACTACGATATCGGCGGACGCCAACACCGCATCGGCGCCGTCGACAACTTGCGCGCCAACATCGACATAGGCGGTGTCGGACGCATATGCGCCGTCGCCCAGCCCACGTTGGATCCGGACATTGGCGCCCGCAGCGACCAGTTTCTTGCAGGTTTCGGGGGTCAGGGCAACGCGCCGTTCGCCGTGTGCGGTTTCACGCACCGCGCCGATAACCACTTTGGCCGCGACCGGCTCGACCGCCATCGAAGTCGCTGTGTCCGCAACTGTTTCCGCCATCGTCTGTTCCCCATCGATCCGCATTGGTTGCCGGCATCGTAGCAGGTGCATCCGCCTTCAAGATCCGAAGGCAACCGCACACAAAAAAGCCGTCGACAGATCCTGGCGACGGCCTTGAAGAAAACGCTGCAACACACCTTCAGCCAGTGGCGACTCGCGTTTGGCTCAGCTGTTGCCACATATCGCGCATCGCCTCGTCGAACGGCGCCTCGGACGAACGCAGGCTCACCCGGCCCTTGCCGACCAGCGCCGCAAGTTCCTCGGGCGACACCACCAGCTTGCGCATGCCGCGTCGGTTGACGATCAGGAAACGCGAGGTCAGCGGGCTGACCCAGGCGATCCTGGCCGCGCTTTCGCGACCGTCGTCTTCGATCAGGCGCAGATTCTGGCCCACCCGGAGCCGGCGCATGCGCGCTGCCATCGAAAGGTCGAAGTCCAAGCTGTCAGTACCGCCCACCACCCGCAGCCCGCCCCAGTTGGCGGCGTCGTTGGCTTCGGCGGCCGGCTCTTCCACCGGCACCGGATGCAGCATGCGCGGCTGGTCAGGAAAGGCCAGCGCCGTGACGATCTTCGCCAGCGAATCGCGGGCGGCCACGGCATCCAGACCACAGCTGGCATAGCAGCGGCCCAACGGGCTCTGCAGCTCGAGGATCTTGTCGGCGACCTTCGCACCCTCGGCGCGGGCGGCTTCGGCATCGATCTGGATGAGGCTCTCGCCGACGGAAACCGCAGACAGGTACTGGGCAGAACTTGGGCCTTCGCGCAGCCAGGTCTGGACCAGATGGTGGCGCCAGTGGCCGGTCAGGAACTCGGCAATCCCCGCGGTCAGCGGGCGCTGCCCCAGACGCGAACCCAACAGTTCGTCCACCGCACGACGCGCGTGCTGAAGCCGTTCGCGGCCGCTGACCGCGTCGGCTGCGCGCTGTTCGGCGACTTCGCGCATCCGCTTCTGCTGGTCGAGGTGGTCGCGCAGCTCGCTGGCGGCCAGCTCGAAGATCGCCTTATCGTCCCGGTATTCCTCGACTACGCGCCCCACCGCCAGCTCGGCGTGGGTCAGCGTCTGCTGATCCTGCGGCGAGTCGCCGATGTTGCCATCGCAGGCTTCGCTCAGCGCTTCCAGCAGCTTGCGGCCGGGATGGGCGCGCTGATCAAACAGGCTGTCGTCGCTGAGGGCCAATTTGAGATAGGGCGCCACCAGGCGGCCGTAGAGTGCGCGCGAACGCTGCAGCGCGGCGTGGCTGCGCGACAGGGTCTGCAGAAGGATGCCGACAAGGTCGATCGCATCCTCGTCCAATTCGCTGAACCGGGTCTGTGTGGGGTCATAGCCCAGCTGGCGCGACCCGCTGACGATCTGGTCGCGGATCACCGCCGAAAGCGGACGGTTGTCGTCGCCGGCCAGTGCGCGGACGTAGGGCGCCGGATCGTCGCCCTGCAGCATTGCGGCGATCCCCAGCAGCTCCTGCGGCGCGAGCACGCGCACGCCGGCTACCGACGAGGCGGACGGCAGGATCGAGCCCGGACGCAGCACCGTCTGACGCCACGCGCGCAGCTGTTGATGGACATCTTCGCGATACCGCAACGACCGGCCGCTGCCGTCGGCAAGCATGCCGCCGCCCATGGATTGACCGCCGTCCATGGTTTGGCCGCCGAATCCCCAAGGCATGTTCGGCGTCTGGCCGTAGCCGGCCTGACCGCCTTGTTGATAGACATTTTGCTGATGGCTGCCCTGCTGGTAGCTGCCCTGCTGATAGCCTCCCTGCGGATGTGAACTCTGTTGGAAGCCACCCTGCTGCGGGCCGCGGCCTTCGACCAGACCACCATCGGGGCTCCAGCCGGCGGCCGGCGGTGCCATGGCAGGTCCGGACGGCGCCATCGGCATGTCCCGCGGGGCAAAGCCGTGCTCAAGCGCGACATTGATTTTGGTGTACAGCTCATCCAGCACTTTCGAGAGGCGCTTTTCTAGCTGCAGGAAAATCAGCCGGCGCAACTCGGGAGTGAGATCGTCTTCAGTGAACAGTTTGACCAGCGCGCTCACCGGCACATCCGGGCGCAACGGGTTGGATTCCGGCGCCTGACGCGGCAGACCCAGCGCAGTGGCGAGCGAATCCAGACGCTGGTGCATGACATACAGCGGATGCATCAGCTGGTGTTCGAGCAGTTCGACGATCTGCTGCCCGCACAGGTGCACTTCGAGCTGGGCCTCGGACATCAGGCTCATGCTCTTGTTGTCGACGGCGCGCGGGCGCGGGTTGCGCCATTGGTCGAAGGCGGATTCCAGCGATTCGCGATAACGATTGGCGAGCTCGAGCGCGCGCTGGTTCAACAGCCGGATCGCAATGCGGTCGTCGTAGATCGCGCTGCTCTCATGGCTGGCGATGGCCGCGATCCGCACCTGTTCTTCGATGTCTCCCCAAAAACCCGCAAGCACGCCCGAAAGCGATGTCACCGCGTCGCGGCGGATGGATTCAAAGGTCTTATCGGCGCTTTGACGCGCAAGCGGCGAGCGGCCTGGGGAAAACCGGCTGTTATCGTCCATAAGATTCTTTTCAGGGGAGAATGGGAGGCGGCTGGTCTGCCAGACGTTACCATCCTTCAAACACCAGCGGGCCGTCTGTGACCTTATCCCCAAATCATCCAAGCCGAACGTTACAGATTCTCGATGACCGCCGCTCGGTTCCGAGCCGGCAATTGGGTGCGCCGGGGCCGGACCACGCCACTTTACTGCGGATGTTGCGCGCCGCGTCGCGCGTTCCGGATCACGGAAAGCGCACGCCATTCCGGTTTCTGCGCATCGAAGGCGACGCCCGTCTCAGTCTTGGTGCACGTCTTGCGGCGCGCAGTCTTGCGCGCAACCCCGATGCTTCCGACAGCGTGATCGAAAAAGACCGGCTAAGGTTCTCGTTCGCCCCGACCATCGTGACCGTGATCGCCAGACTTGGCCCGGACGAGAAAATTCCCGAACAGGAGCGGCTGCTGACCGCAGGGTGCGTCTGCTTCGCGCTGCTTCAGGCGGCACAGGCGATGGGTTTCGGCGCACAGTGGCTGACCGGCTGGGCCGCATACGACCCGGAAATCCGCGCAGTGCTGGGCATTGCCAACGATGAGGCCGTCGCCGGGTTCATCCATATCGGCACCGCGCAGACCGATGCACCGGAACGGGAACGGCCCGATCCCGCAGCGCTGCTGACCGACTGGACACCGGAATGAGCGGCAGCGAAGACGACAGCGACGATGTTCTCGATCGCGATCTGACGCCGCGCGCGGAGCCGCCGCCGCTTTATCTGATCGACGCCAGCATCTACGTGTTCCGCGCGTGGCACACCATGCCCGACGAATTCCAGGATTCCGACGGTTGGCCGACCAACGCCGTGCAGGGCTTCGCGCGTTTCATGCTGGACGTGCTGGAACGCGAGCGACCGAAGCACATCGTGGTCGCCTTCGACGAAGCGCTGGACGCCTGCTTCCGCAACGGGCTGTATCCGGCATACAAGGCCAATCGCGATCCGGCGCCCGAAGAACTGAAGCGCCAGTTCGTGCACTGCAAGACGCTTTGCGCCGCGCTTGGACTGAATGTGCTCGGCCACAGCGAGTACGAAGCGGACGATCTGATCGGCAGCGCGCTGACTCATGCGCGCGCAGCGGGCCATCGCGGCATCATCCTGTCGGCCGACAAGGATCTGTCGCAGTTGCTGCACATCGGCGATGAGCAGTGGGACTATGCCCGCAGCCAGCGCTGGGGCGCGCACGGCGTCCGCGCGCGCCACGGCGTGGAAGCGCACCAGATCGCCGACTATCTCGCGCTCAGCGGCGATGCGGTCGACAACATCCCCGGCGTGCCCGGCATCGGCGCCAAGACCGCAGCGATTCTGCTTGCGCATTTCGGCGACCTGGACAGCGTGCTGGCACGCGTCGAAGAAATCCCGTTCCTGCGTTTCCGCGGCGCTGCGCAGGCCGCAGCAAAACTGCGCGAACATCGCGACAATGCGCTGCTGTTCCGCAAACTCACCATCATCGCCTGCGATATTCCCCTTGGCGATGCCGCGCCGCGGTTCCATCGCAAGACCGCCGACCCCGCATCGCTGGGCGCGATTTGCGAAACGCTGCGCTTCGGCCCGATGACGCGCAGGCGCATCTACGCAGCGGGCGGTTTGAATTTTGCCGACCATGCGCCGCATACCGATGAAACATGACCGCAAGGATCAGGTACAGCGGCTTGAGCCCGCTGTTTCAGAACCACAGCGCTTTCCACGAAGACTAATGCGCCCTGGTTTTTTGACAGCCGAACGGTTGCCCAGTCGCTCTATGGAACACCGGCGGCCTGAAGGCCGCTTTACCGAAAAATACCGAGGCTTCTATGACTCTACCCCGCGAAGTGATGTACGAAGGCCAGTGGCTGCGTCTGGTGAAAATCGGCCGTTGGGAATCGTGCGAACGCACGCACGGCAGCAAGGGCATGGCGGTGATCGTCATCGCGGTGACGCCGCAGGATGAAGTGCTGTTCGTCGAGCAGTTCCGGGCGCCTCTGGGCGCACGCACGATCGAAATGCCGGCCGGCCTCGTCGGCGACGACCACGACCACGACACCTTCGAAGACGCCGCACGGCGCGAACTGGTCGAGGAAACCGGCTGGCACCCGAACAAGGTCGAAGTACTGCTGATCGGCCCAACATCCTCAGGCATGAGCAACGAGCGCATCGCCTTCGTACGCGCCCGCGAGCTGGTGAAAGTCGGCGACGGCGGCGGCGTCGACAACGAAGACATCACGGTGCACACCGTGCCGCGCGCGCAGGCGCCGGCCTGGCTGGTGCAAAAACAAAGCGAGGGTTACGAACTGGACCTCAAACTCTGGGCCGGCCTGTGGATGGTCGAGCACAATCCGGATGGATCGCGGGCGGACTGAGACTGAGACTGAGGCCGCCATCGTCGACAAACATGCGCACTATGTAGGAGCGACGGAAGTCGCGACAGGCTGAGGCAAGTCTTGCTGGAGAGCATCGCACCTTCCGTCGCTCCTACGAAGAGCAACCATCCAGGCGTTGATCAGCGTTCCGCCATGAACGCTTCGATCTCATCCGCGCTGCGCACCAGCTTGTCGGTCAGCACCTTGTGGCCGTCTTTGGTGATGAGGACATCGTCTTCGATGCGGATGCCGATGCCGCGCCACTTCTCGTGCACGGTGTTTTCCTCGGTGCCGATGTACAGGCCAGGCTCGATGGTGAAAACCATGCCCGGTTCGAGCAGGCGCGACTCGCCGTCGAACCGGTATTCGCCGACATCGTGGACATCCAGGCCAAGCCAATGGCCGGTCTTGTGCCGATAGAAACGCTTGTAGGTGCCTTCAGAAAGATTCTTTTCCAGCGCACCCTTGAGCAACCCCAGCGTCAGCAGACCTTCGGTCAAGGTTTCCACTGCGGCGAGATGTCCGGTTTCATAAGCGCCGCCGGGCCGCGCCTGCGTCAGCGCCGCGCGCTGCGCCGCACCGACCAGGTCGTGCAGCGCACGCTGTTCTTTGCTGAAAAGGCCGTTGACCGGAAACGTGCGGGTGATGTCCGCCGCATAACCACGGTACTCCGCGCCCGCATCGATCAGCACCAGCGCACCGTCTTTCGCCTGCGCGTTATTGGCGCGGTAGTGCAGCACGCAGGCGTTGTCGCCGGCGCCGACGATACTGCCGTAGGAGGGCTCGGCATCGTGACGGCGGAACACGCACTCGATTTCCGCCTGCAGTTCGTATTCGTGGATGCCGGGCCTGGCTGCGCGCATCGCCGCGCGGTGCGCTTCCATGCTGATATCGGCGGCGCGCTGCATCAGCTTGAGTTCGTCGCGGTCCTTGAACAGCCGCATCTCGTCGAGCAGGTGGCCCAGTTCGAGAAATTCATGCGGCGGCTGCGCGCCCATGCGCATCTGCGCGCGGACCCGGTTGAGCCAGCCGATCAGCTTGAGATCGAAGTCGGTGTCGCGGCCGAAGTGGTAATAGACGCGGGTGCGGCCTTCCAGCAGGCCGGGCAGGATCTCGTCGAGATCGTCGATGGGATAGGCATCGTCCATGCCCAACGCATCGACCGCACCTTCCGGACCGGCGCGCGGACCGTCCCAGCCTTCGCGATCGGGATCGCGATCGCGGCAGAACAGCAGCGCTTCGCCGTGCTTGCGGCCGGGGATCAGCACCAGCACCGCTTCGGGCTCCGGAAAACCGGTGAGATACCAGAGGTCGGAGTCCTGGCGATACGGATAATGGGTATCGCGGCTGCGGATGCGCTCCGGCGCCGCGGGGACAATCACGATGGCGTCGTCGCCGGCCATCCGCATCAACTGACGGCGGCGGCGGGCATACCCTTGGGCGGGAATCCCTGTCGCGGTCATGCCCGTCGCGGTCATGCGGGCCGAAGTCGTACTGGTCGCACTCATGCCGGTCGAAGCCATGAGCTCAGTGCAACTGCCGCCGGTGACGCACGCCCATCGCGCAGTCGCCATGGAGCAGCAGGGCTGCGACCCGGACGAATTCCTCGATTTCGATCAGTGCGGCCTCGTCTTCGTCGTCGCCCTCGTCCTGCGGGCTGGCCGCCGCCAATTTGGCGATATCCACCAGCGCTTCGCTGCTTTCTTCGCTGAGCGGCGGATTGGCGCCGGCCGCAAGACCGAAACCGCCGAGAAACCCCCGGCACCAGTCGAACAGCCCGTTGCTGCGCTCTGCGAGCGAAGCTTCCGGCTCCGGCACCAGCAGCGCGAACCCGAAGTCGCGGTCTTCGATCTGGGCGGCGCTGACCTCGCGCAGGCGGTCAAGAGCGCTGCCCGCAGCCGGGGCCGTCAGGGCATCGTCGGCCAATACCTGCGACAACCAGCGCGGCGAATCCTCGCCGCCGCCGGCCAGCCACCCGCACAGGGAGCCGTGAAGCTCGGAGGCGCCGACCCCCAGCCCCTGCGCGCGGATCGATTCTTCGATCTCCAACAGACTGGGCAGCGCCGGGCTCGGCTGGGCGGACATCATCTGGCGGTCATCGGCATTTCGGCGGGCCTTGCAGTGTACAACGGCCGTCTCCGCAAGCGCGTCCACAGCGCTTACACTGCGGCATCGTCATGTGCGTTGGGGACCACGTGTCCGATTCCTCGGAACTGCAGTTGTTCGCTTCGCTGGCGTTGGCCGGCGTGCTCGCGGTCGTGCTGTTTGTGGTTTCCGCGCGCCGCATCCGCGCCGACAAGCATTACACCAACCAGTTGCGCGAGCGCGAGGACCGCCTGAAGCTGGCGCTGTGGGCATCGTCGGAACAGTATTGGGACTACGACCTCAAAACCCGCCACTTGAACAGGATGTGGGTGGATTCGCGCAGCACCTCGCCCGAATTGCGCATCCTCACCGTCACCGACAGCGATCACCGCATCCATCCGGACGATCTTCCGAAGGTGCAGGCCAAACTGCGCGAGCACCTGGAAGGGCAGTCCGAACTCTTCATTTCCGAACACCGCATCCTGGACCCGCGCGGCGAATGGCAGTGGGTACGCGCGCGCGGGCGCGCCGTGGAGAACGGTGCCGACGGCAGGGTCCGGCGCATCGCAGGCACCGCGCGCGACATCACTCTGGTGCGCCAGGCCGAGCGCGAGCGGCGGATCGCGATCGCGGTGCTGCGCAGCATGAACGAAGCGGTCGCCGTGCTGGACCGCGACTTCAACTTCATTTCGATCAACCCCGCCTTCACGCGCACCACCGGCTACGCCGAACGCGAGGTGATCGGCCAGAACTCAAGCCTGCTGGACAGTACCCAGCACGATGTCGCGTTCTACAGCCGCAACCACCAGAAACTGGCGACCGAGGGACATTGGGCCGGAGAAATGTGGCAGCGGCGCAAGAACGGTCAGGAATTTCTCTGCCAGATCGAATCCAGCGCGACCGAAGGCATCTACGGCGAACATCGTCTGTACATCGCGGTGATCACCGATATCACTCAGCAGAAGCGCGCCGAGCAGGAGCTGCGCTATCTGGCCAATTTCGACACGCTGACCAATCTGCCGAACCGGGCGATGTTCTCGGAAAGGCTGTCGCGTGCGATCGTGCGCGCGCGCCGCCAGAACCACAGGATTGCGGTGCTGTTCCTGGATCTGGACCGCTTCAAGGACATCAACGACTCGCTGGGCCACACCGCCGGCGACCGCATCCTGCGCGCGGCAGCGATGCGGCTGCAGGACACGGTGGGCGAACACCAGACCGTGGCGCGACTGGGCGGCGATGAGTTCACCGTGGTGCTGGAAAACCTGGATCAGCCCGGCGACGCCGACAAGATCGCCCGCGAGATCATCATGGCGTTCGAGGCACCGCTGGTGTTGGACGACCGCCAGGAAGTGGTGATCTCGCCCTCGATCGGCATCAGCCTCTATCCCGACCACGGCCAGGTACCCACCGAACTGCTGAAGCAGGCCGACACCGCGATGTATCA
>JANOXT010000397.1:0-7646 GCA_031418555.1 Lysobacterales bacterium
CCGCAGTCAGTGCGAGTCAGGACGAGCGCCTGCGTGAAGGCGGCGTGATGCGCGCGCTCGGCGGCAGCCGCAGACAGCTGCGGATGGCGCAAGCCTCTGAATTCGCGGTGATCGGTCTGCTGTCCGGCGTGGTGGCCGCAATCGCAGCGTCGATTCTGGCTGGCGTGGTCGCCACCCAGGTGTTCGATATGCCGTGGGGCATCAACTGGGGCATGGCCGCTGCAGGTGCCGGCCTGGGCATGCTCGCAGCGCTGGCGGCGGGTCTGTTCGCGACCCGCCGCGTGCTGGATGCGCCGCCGTCGCTGGTGCTGCGCGAGCTGGATGCGTGAGCGGCTGTTACTGATTGTGTGTGAGCTGCGGGAGCCGCGAATGCTTGATTCAGTCACCTGCAAGCCGTCGCGTTTCCCCCTGTTACCACAGAGCATCCTTGAACTATTCGATTTCATAAGCCTTTAAGACATCCAGCTCCGCCTGCGCCTTGCGCAGACTGCCACCGGCAGCACCGTCTTCAAGTTTTTTGCTCAGCGCAATACGCTCAGGCTGCTTCGACCACCGGTGCAACCACCAGGTGCCGAACAACCCCAGCACGCCTGCCGCCGCGCTGATGTTGAGCCAATTGAGGAGCGGCCCATCCGACTGGGCAACGGTGTAGATATCGATGCCCGCGACGGACATCGCCAGCACCATCGCGAATGGCACCCACAGCACCCACCACGGCAATCCAACGCACATTCCGCCGATGATGTAAGTCTTGCGCAAGCGCGCCAGCCGCTGCTGGAGTTCGAGTACGGGCGCGGCGTGATCGATGCCGGCGATCATGCCGCAGACGATGCCGCTGGCGATGATGGTGGCGACGCCGTAAACATGCATGACGATGCCTGCGATCAGCAGATGCATGATGTCGCGATGCGATGTCCAGACATCGACACCCAGCAGAACCATGCATGCGCCGAACAGGATCGAGAGAACCTGCCCCCAGAACAGCGGACGCAGGCTGGATGTCATCCTGTCGATGCGTTTTTCGCGGAGTACCGCTAGTTGCAGCGAGTTCTGCTGCTGCAGACGTCGGTCCAGCATCTGCCAGGCCTGCTTGAGTTCGTCTAGTTCCATGGTGGTGTCCATCGTTGTGCTGCTCCGGCGGGTCGATCAGTCGAATGCGGGGTCCGCGATCTGTTCGCGGATGCGTTGTTTCAGGCGATTGAGTTTGGTCGCGACGTTGCTTTCGCTGATGCCGATCACTTCGGCGATCTCGCGCTGGCTGCGGTCCTCCAGCCACAGCAGCAGCAAGGCGCGATCCATCGGCGATTGCCGGTCGATCACCGCGTATAGCGTGCGCAATTGCTGATCGGCGTCGTGCTGTGCGCTGCCGTCGTCGATCGAGAAGCCGGGGTGGCTGCCGTGTTCTTCAAGGAATTCCTCGTCCAGCGACATCGCAGGCGCGCGGCTGCCGCTGCTGCGAACATGCGAGATCGCCACGTTCAGCGCGATCCGGTACATCCACGTCGAAAACAGGCGTGCGGGGTCGTAGCCGGGAAACGCCCGCCACAGCTGCGCGGCGATCTCCTGGACCAGATCCTGGCGGTCGTCCGGGTGGCGGCAGTAGGTGGTCGCCACCTTGAACACGATGCCGCGGTGCTGCTCCAGCAGGGCGGCGAAGCGGGTTTGCGGCGAATCCATGGCGTCTGCGATCGCGGTCACTGGGCTGGAATCCACGGGCGGGAATCTCAAGAAGAATGCTCACATGATTCGCGGCGGTGGGGGAAAGATCACAGGAGTGACATAAAATGCGCGAATGATGCTCCCCCCGTTTTGCCGCCGAGGCCACCGCGATGACTGCTGATGCTCGCGATGCCGCGCTTGAAACCCTGTTCCTGCCGTTCGAGGCGGGCCTGTTGACGTGGCCTTCCGAGGGCGGTGCGCTCTTCCTGCGTGCGCGGGAGGGCTGGCCGCTGCGCCAGCAGCCGCGGCCGGGACTGGTGTGCGAACAGAGCTTCAAGCCCGATGCCCAGGCGCTGCAGGCTGGCGGTTGGACGGTCAGCGATCCGCAGCATGCCCATTCCGATGCCCGCTATGCGCTGGTGCTGGTGCTGCCGCCGCGACAGCGCGACGAGGCCCGCGCCTTGTTCGCGCAGGCGCTGCAGCGCTGCGCACCGGGCGGCATCGTCGTGGCGTGCATCGCCAACGACGATGGCGCCAAGTCCGGCGAAGGCGATTTCAAGCGGCTGTGCGGGCTTGACGGCAATCTCACCAAACGTCATTGCCGCGTGTTCTGGGTGCGCGCCGACGAAGCGAACATCGATGCGGCCCTGCGTGCCCAATGGTCGACGCTGGATGCGGCGCGGCCGATTCTGGGCGGCCGTTTCATGAGCCGGCCCGGCGTGTTCGCCTGGGACCGCATCGATCCCGCATCGCAATGGCTGGCCGAACACTTACCGCACGATTTGCGCGGGCGCGCCGCCGATCTGGGCAGCGGATATGGTTATCTGTCGGCCGAGCTGCTGCAGCGCTGTTCCGGCATCGCATCGCTGGATCTGTACGAAGCCGAGGCGCGGGCAATCGATCTGGCGAAACATAATCTCGCCGATGCGGCAGCGCGGCTGCCGCTGCGTTTTGTTTGGCACGATGTGACGGCGGGACTGTCCGAACACTACGATGTCATCGTCACCAATCCGCCGTTCCACGCGCAGCAGAGCGCAGCGCGACCGGATATCGGCCGTGCGTTCATCGCTGCGGCTGCGGCGGCGCTGGTGCCCGGCGGCCGGCTGTGGCTGGTCGCCAACCGCAATCTGCCCTACGAGCTGGAGCTGGACGCCAATTTCGGCAGCGTGCGCATCGTCGCCCAGCAGCAGGGCTTCAAGATTATCGAAGCGATCAAGGCGGTCGCCGCAGCATCGCCCCGCGCAGCGCCGCCGCCGATGCGGAAAAAACGCACACCCAGCCGCTCCGCCGAAGCGCGCGCATGGCGCGGCATCGCATGAAGCTGCTCAAGCTCATCGCCAATCTCGGTTACGGCAGTCGCAAACAGGTGACGGTGATGTTTCGCGAGGGTCGTATCGCGCACGTGGACGGCGAAGTGCTCTACGCCGATGACGAACTCGGCGTGCACGCGACGCACGAGACGATCCGTATTGACGGTGAAGCGCTGGATCCTCCGCAGGGCCTGCTGCTGATGCTGCACAAGCCGCCCGGCCATGTCTGTTCGATCAAAGACAAGGGGCGGCTGATTTACGATTTGCTGCCGCCGCGCTATCGCCTGCGCGATCCGGTGCTGTCCACGGTGGGCCGGCTGGATCGCGATACGAGCGGGCTCCTGCTGATGACCGACGACGGCATGCTGTTGCACCGGATCATTTCGCCGAAGTCCGCACTGTCGAAAGTCTACGAAGCCACGCTTGCGCATCCGCTGCGCGGCGACGAAGCCGCGCTGTTCGCCAGCGGCACGCTGATGCTGGACTCCGAAGAAAAGCCTTTGCTGCCCGCCGAACTTGAGGTGCTTGAACCGCAGCGCGCGCGGCTGACCCTGCACGAAGGCCGATATCACCAGGTGCGGCGGATGTTTGCAGCGGTAGGCAATCACGTCGATGCCTTGCATCGTGTCGCAGTGGGCGGCGCGACGCTGGGCGATCTGCCGTTGGGCGAGTGGCGTGCGATGGACGATGCGGATCGGGTGACGTTGTTCGCGGGTTGACACACGACTGCTGGCACCGGCGGTAGAGCGGGCTTCAGCCCGCTGACGACGCCGGATACGAACAGCAGCGGCCTGGTTTTCAACAGCCGAATGGCTGGTCAGGCCGCTCTATCTCGATTCGGAATCGATGATCTGCTGAAAGCCTTCAAGCCCGAGCTTGGCCATCGTCTGCAGATTGCGCTCGACGATGACATCCGCGTCCGGATAAGCCGCGATCGCTTTGTCGAGGCTCGCTTCACGCAGCAGGTGCAGCGTGGGGTAAGGCGCACGGTTGGTGCAGTTGCCCGGATCGTTGGCGTCGCTGTCCGCGAATCGATATGCGGGATGAAAGCTTGCGACTTGCAGCGTGCCGTCGAGTTCCAGCGCTTCGATCAGCGCATCGACGCGGTCGAGAAAATCGTTGTAGTCGAGAAAATCGCCCAGCACCCGCGGATGCACGATCAGCGTGGTGTCGGTCTCGTCGGCCGGAGTATCGCGCAGGCGGAGCAGCTCTTCGGCCAGTTCCTCCAGCAGATCCTCCGGCAGTTCGGCATCGCTCAGCACGAACCGCACCTGCTGTTTGACGTACACGGCCTTGGCGAACGGGCACAGATTGAGCCCGATCACCGCAGTCTCCAGCCAGCGGCGGGTTGCTGCGATTTGGTCGTGCGCGTGGCTCATCGGATCAATCGCGAAAATTATCGAACTGCAGCGGACGCTCGAATTCCATGCCGCGCAGCAGCGCCATAGCGGCCTGCAGGTCGTCGCGCTTCTTGCCGTTGACGCGCAGTTTGTCGCCGTTGATCTGGGTATCCACCTTCAGCTTGCCATCCTTCAGCGCCGCCTGGATTTTTTTCGCCAGCTCGCGCTCAATGCCCTGCTGCACTTTGATCTTCTGCCGCGCACCGGCAAGATTGGTGTCGATGTCGCCGGCGTCGAGGCAGCGGGCATCGATCTTTCGCGCGATCATCCGCAGACGCAGGATGTCCTGCATCTGCTGCAGTTGGAATTCGCTGGGCGCGGTGAGCGCGACCGTGCTGTCTTCCAGCGCGAAAGTCGCATCCACGCCCTTGAAGTCGAAGCGGGTGGTCAGCTCGCGGCTGGCCTGGTCGACGGCGTTGGTGAGTTCGTGCAGGTCGACTTCGGAAACGATATCAAAGGAGGGCATGGTGGCGATGAAGGGATTCTGGAGCATGCAGGGTAACCGATCGTAGGGCGGGTTTTAACCCGCCATCACGTCGTATCCGAGCCACGTGAACAATCATCGAAGCGGATTCAATGATGGGAAAAACGAAATTGTCGTGGTGGCGGGTCGAGACCCGCCCTACGTTAAATCTTCACCAGCTCCACCCGACGGTTTTTGGCGCGGCCATGCTCGCTGGCGTTGTCGGCAACCGGTTTATCCTGACCGAAGCCCTTGGACTGCAGCCGCGCAGGATCGATGCCCATACCGACCAATGCGCCGAGCACGCTGCGCGCGCGCGCAGTCGAGAGCTCCTGATTGTGCGCGGGCGTGCCGGTGTTGTCGGTATGGCCTTCGATCGACAGTTTCAGCGCTGGATCTGTGCCCAGCAGTGTGTTGATCTCGGCAACGACCGGCTGCGCGTCTGCACGCAGGCCCGCTTTGTCCACGTCGAAATTGATGTACAGGGCTACCCGGCCGTCGGTGTCGATCGCCTTCTTCATCGCCGATGCGTCGATGAAGCCGAGCGACTGCTTCATGCCTTCGCGCTCCAGCACGGTGACGTAACCATGCAGCGGGACCGCCCCGGTGCTGACCTGGATCCAATATTCCTTGCCGCTCTGACGGATCAGATAGGTGTTGTTGTCGCAGTCCGTGCCGGCGCAGGTGCCGTGATAGTGCTTGTCCACCGATTGGCGCCCGCCGAAGGCTTTGACGACTTCATCGGTGTAGGTCGCTTTGCTGATCTTCGCGCCGCCGAGCGCTTCGATCGCGTTCGCGTAGTTGCGCTGGAATTCGATGGCGGTGTAACGGCGCAGATCGGTGTAGTCCAGCGAGTACATGCTGCGTGCGATCTTGCCTTCCACCGCAATGACCTTGTTGCCGGCGATCATGTGCTCGCGATCGAAGCCGATAGCGCGGTCCTTCTCGCCCAGCACGCTGTCCTGTCCGTCGGGCGCCTTGAAGAACGGAAATGGCGGCAGAGTCGCGACGCTTTCCGGAACGCTGGCGGTGTCGAATTCGGGCTCTTTAGGCGGCGGAATATTCGCCGGCGCACTGTGGGTGGTGTCGGCGGCAGTTGACCCTGCGGCAGTGCCGGCAGCATCGCTGCCGTTGCGGCCGCAGGCGCTCAGACAAAGCGCGCCCAGCAGCGACAGGCAGATCAGGCGCAGCGTGCGCGCGACGGTTGGCGACATGGCGGTTTCTCAAGTGGAAAGCGGGTGCAAGCTTGCACTAAAACGAGGAAATCGACACTGGCGGGCCATTCTTCGCAACAGGCTGTCGCACGACGCGTCTGGCGATGCGCGCCGAGTCCCGGCATGCTTGGCGCATGTCTCCACCACCTCTTGTCGAGCCCGCTGGCGCGCATCGCTGGCGCGCGGCCCTGTTCATGCTTGCCGCAGTCGGCCTGTTCGCCCTGATGGACGCGGGCCTGAAGCTGCTGTCGGCGCACTATCCGCCGCTGCAGGTCGCGGCGCTTCGCGGCGGCGCTTCGCTGCCGTTCGTGCTGTGCTGGGCGTTGATGACCATCGGCGCGCGCAGTCTGTTTCGGGTGCGCTGGCCGCTGCATCTGCTGCGCGCGGTGCTGGGCATCACCATGATGACGACGTTCGTCTATGCGCTGCGGACGCTGCCGCTGACGACCGCCTACACCATTTTTTTCATCGCCCCGCTGCTGATCACCGCGCTGTCGGTGCCGATCCTCGGCGAGCGGGTCGGGCCGCGGCGTTGGACCGCGATCGTGGTCGGTTTCGTCGGCGTGCTGGTGGTGCTGCGGCCGACCGGCGAAGGCATCGGCAGTCTGGCCGGACTGGCGGTGCTGCTGGCGGCAATGGGATACGCGGTGTCCGCGATCACGGTCAGAGTCCTGGCCCGGACCGACAGCAGTCAATCGATCGTGGTCTGGTTGCTGGCTTCGATGGCGTTCGGTGCGGGCCTGCTGGCGCTGCCGCACTGGGTGCCGATCCAGCGCGCGGATTTGTGGCTGATCGCGGGCATCGGCATTGCCGGTGCGCTTGGCCAATACACCATCACCGAGGCCTTTCGCCAAGGCGAGGCGTCGCTGATCGCGCCGCTGGAGTACAGCGCGCTGCTCTGGGGGCTGCTGCTGGATTTCAGCCTGTGGGGCGTGTTGCCCGACGGCATCACCTGGATCGGTGCGGCGGTCATTGTCCTCAGCGGCCTCTACCTGCTGCGGCGCGAACGCGTGCATCTGGAAGCGGAGCATCCCTGAGAGCCTGTTCGAAATCTCGGCAATCCGCGATGGGGAATCCTTCACCGACACTTGATCGTTGGTAGAGCGGCCTTCAGGCCGCTGTCTTATTGACTTCGATCGGCTCCAGCGGCCTGACGGCCGCTCTACCAATATGCTTTCCAGCGATATTGAACAGGCTCTGAGACGCCGCCGGGCGCGTGTCCTCTGTCCTCCGTGGACGGTTGCCTGCGTTCTGTTCGGGTACCTCTCATCGTCCGGAGCGTTACCACATGCCTGCCAAGTCCGCTTTCAACCACAAGACCCTGCTCAGTCTCGGCGTCGCCGCAGCCGCGTTCGCGTCCATCGCGGTGTCCGCCCAGAAAGGCGGCCCGTCGCGGGACGAGATCATCGAAGCGGTGTCGCCCGATCTGCCCGCCAGCAGGTCGCAGCAGCGTCTTGCGCTGAAGGGGCGCGATCTGGTTTCCGCCCAATCCGCTTCCACCAAGGCCGCAGCGCCCACGGTCGAGCAGGTCGGCGACGCCGATTCCTTCGGCCGCAACATCGTGTGGCTGGGCCTTGCCAGTACCTTCATCAATCTCAGC
>JANOXT010000398.1:0-3129 GCA_031418555.1 Lysobacterales bacterium
CGCATCGCAGCCCAGACCGGTGTCGCACAGGCGCAGGCGCAGCAGCAGCGCGATGCGTTGGCCGAACTCGAAGCCGGCACCCGCGTCGAGCAGATCGCGCAGGCCCGCGCGGAGCTTGCCCGCACGCAGGCGCAGGCCAGCGACGCCCGCGGTTATTTCGCCCGGCTGCAGCCGTTGGGTCAGCGCAAGCTGGTGGCTGCCGTGGATGTCGATCGCGCACGCGCCGCCGCCAACAGCGCCGATGCGCAGGTGCGCGCAGCGCAGGCGTTTCTAAGCGAACTGGGGCATGGTGCTCGCAGCGAGCGGATCGATCAGGCGCGCTCGGCGGTGCGTGCAGCGGACGCGCAGCTCGCCGCGCAGTCGGTGTCTCTGGACAAACTGCAGATCGTGGCGCCGCGCGACGGCCACATCGACAGCCTGCCGTACAAGCTTGGCGATCAGGCCCCGCTCGGCGCGCCGCTGGCGGTGCTGCTGGTCGGCGACGCGCCGTATGCGCGCGTTTACGTGCCCGAACCGATGCGCGCGAACGTGAAGATCGGCGACCGCGCCATCGTACATGTCGACGGCCAGAGCGACATCGTCGGCCGCGTGCGCGCGATCCGCAGCGACCCCAGCTTCACGCCGTACTACGCGCTGAGCGGCAAGGATGCGGCGCGGTTGAGTTATCTCGCCGAGATCGTGCTGGAGAATGCCGGCGATCTGCCTGCCGGGCTTCCGGTGCGGGTCGAGTTTGCATCGAAACAATGACGATGGACACTGATCTCGCCATTCGCGC
Organism: Lysobacterales bacterium; assembly: GCA_031418555.1. Taxonomy (GTDB): domain Bacteria; phylum Pseudomonadota; class Gammaproteobacteria; order Xanthomonadales; family Xanthomonadaceae; genus Lysobacter_I. Next base: position 776 of record JANOXT010000398.1, read on the forward strand.
GCGCGGCTTGAGCAAACGTTTCGGCACATTGCTCGCGGTCGATCGCGTCGATCTCAGCGTGCCGCGCGCGAATGTCTATGGATTTCTGGGCCCGAACGGTTCCGGCAAATCGACCACCATCCGGATGTTGTGCGGGCTGCTTACGCCAACCGAGGGCGAGATCGATGTGCTCGGTTTCAGCATTCCGCAGGAAGCCGAAGCCCTGCGCCGGAAGATCGGCTACATGACCCAGAAATTCGCGCTGTACGAAGATCTGACCGTGCGCGAAAACATGGAATTCATGGCAGCGGTGCAGGGGCTGTCGCGTTCCCAGCGCACATTGCGAATCGACGAGCTGATCAAGGCCTACAGTTTCGGCGATCGCCAGAAACAGCTGGCCGGCACCATGAGTGGCGGCCAGAAACAGCGCCTCGGTCTGGCCTGCGCCATCATCCACAAGCCCGAGTTGCTGTTCCTGGACGAACCCACCAGCGCGGTCGATCCAGAATCGCGCCGAGATTTCTGGGAAAAACTCTTCGATCTTGCCGATGGCGGCACCACCATTCTGGTCTCCACGCACTACATGGACGAAGCCGAACGCTGTCACCGCATCGCGATTCTTGAGACAGGCCGCCTGGTCGCAGACGGTACGCCCGCCGAACTCACGCGTGCGCTGGTCGGACGCACGATGGGCGTGCGCGCTCGCGAGCCGCGCAAGGCGCAAGCGGCGCTGCACGACGCGCCAGGCGTGCTCAGCGTGGCCCAGATCGGCAATGAATTGCGGGTACTGGTACAGCCCGGCGGCGATGCCGCGCAGCTGCAGTCGCGCCTGCGCGCATCGGCGATCGATGCCGAAGTCTCAGCGATCGAGCCGAATCTGGAAGACGTGTTCGTCTCGGCCACGCATCGTTCGGGCGAGGTAAACCCCGCATGAAAATCAGCCAGATTTTTGCGGTGATGCTCAAAGAACTGCGGCAGATGCGCCGCGACCGGATGACGCTGGGCATGATGATCGGCATTCCCACCATCCAGCTGATGATGTTCGGGTTTGCGATCAATCCCGATGTACGCAATCTGCCCACGGCCATCGCCGACATGGCCGGCACCGCCGGTTCGCGCGCGCTGGTACAGGACATGCTGGCCACGGGCATCGTCCGCCAGACCGCGAATGCCAGCACGCCGCAGGAACTGCAGACCCTGCTCAATCGCGGCCGGGTCAAGATCGGCATCGTGATCCCCGTTGATTTCGAGCGCCGCAAACTCGACGGCCGCGAAGCGGTGCAGGTGATCGTCGACGGCAGCGACACATCGGTGCAGGCCACGGCGCGGCAGCTGGCAGCAATGCCGCTGGACAGCGGCAGCGGAAGCACGTCTTCCAAAAGCGGCTCCGCATCGATCAGCGTGCTCGCGCTGTACAACCCGGAGCGCCGCGCGGCGGTGAACGTGGTGCCTGGGCTGATCGGCGTGATCCTCACCATGACCATGATCATGTTCACTGCGATGGCGATCGTGCGCGAACGCGAGCGCGGCAATCTTGAACTGCTGATCAGCACGCCGGTGTCCAGCGCCGAACTGATGATCGGCAAAGTGCTGCCCTACATCGGCGTGGGCCTGGTGCAGACCACCGTCGTACTAGCACTGGGGATGACCGTGTTCGACGTGCCGGTGCGCGGGCATCTGATCGATGTCTACGGCGCGGCGATGCTGCTGATCATGGCCAACCTCACCTTGGGCCTGCTGGTGTCGACCCGGGCCCAGACCCAGTTTCAGGCGATGCAGATGGCGTTCTTCCTGTTTCTGCCGTCGATCCTGCTGTCGGGCTTCATGTTCCCCTTCGACGGCATGCCGGTCGCGGCGCAGCGCATTGCCGAAGGGCTGCCGCTCACCCATTTCGTGCGCCTGATCCGCGGCGTGATGCTGCGCGGCGCAAACCTGTTCGACCTGTGGCCCGACGTGCTGGCGCTGCTGGCCTTCACTGCGATCATGATGACCCTGGCGATCTCGCGGTTCCGCAAGCGCTTGGACTGAGTTTGTGGGAGCGGCGGGAGCCGCGATAGTTTTTTGAAAATCTTTAGGAGCTGCGATGTCGCAAAGCCAGTTCAAAAAAGTTGCCTCTCCCCGTGTCTCGTACGGGGAGAGAGTGGCTGCAGCAGGCTCAGAGGGGGCGCCTCGGGACATATTGCGGCTGCGTTGGCCTCTCATCCGGCGCTATGCGCCACCTTCTCCCCTCGATGCGGGGAGAAAGAAAACATCATCGCTGTTGTGGGAGCGACGGAAGTCGCGATGCTTCAATTCCGGTGCAAGTATCCGTTGTGTTTGCAGCCACGTAGCCCGGGTAGAGCGCAGCGGCTTTCAACGGCGTAGCCGGTAAACCC
>JANOXT010000399.1:0-4316 GCA_031418555.1 Lysobacterales bacterium
AAGCGAAGTCGCTGCTCGCCGGCTATCTGCTGTCGTCGCAGGGCGACCGCGTGGCGATGGCGAACTCGATCGAAGGCCGCTTCCCGTATCTCGATCATCGGGTGATCGAATTCGCCAACCGGCTGCCGCCCAGCTTCAAGATCCGCGGCATGACCGAAAAATACCTGCTGCGTCGCGCGCTGGCGGATATGCTGCCGGACGAGATCGTCAACCGCACCAAACAGCCGTATCGCGCGCCCGACAGCGCCAGTTTTTTCTTCGATGGCAAGCCGCTGGATTACGTGGCCGATCTGATGGGCGAAGACCGCATCCGCGCCGCCGGTTACTTCGACGCCGAGGCGGTCGGCCGGCTGTTCGACAAATGCCGCGCCGGCCGCGCCACCGGCTTCGCCGACAACCAGGCCTTCGTTGGCGTGCTGTCGACGATGCTCATCGACCAGTCGCTGCGCGACGCAGCACACGCCGCACCCGCAGCCACCTCCTCATGCGCAGCAGCCGAACCCGGCAGCTGAGACCTCCAGACACGCACCGGACAAGTCCGCACCCATGCATTGGCGAATCAAGGGCCTGCTGCAAAAAACGCTCGGCGTGGTGCCCTGGGGCGAGCCCCTGCACTACCATCTGCAGCGCAATGTCGGCGGCATGCGCAACCCGCGACGCGAGATTCTGCTCAAGGTCGACGACTGGGAGTTGATGGCGAAACAGCTGCATCTCGTCGGCGCCGATATCCGCAATGCGCGCTTGATGGAAATCGGCAGCGGCTGGTATCCGGCACTGCCGCTGGCCTGTTATCTGGGCGGCGCTGCGCGGGTTCATACCTTCGATCTCAACCGTCTGCTGAAGCCGGATCTGATGCGTCTATGTATCGGGATTCTGGGCGAAGTGCTGCCAAGGGTCGCGGCCTCCTGCCAAGTGCCGCTTGTCGATGTACAGTCGCGTTATCGACGTCTTCTGGCTGCCGCGGACGCAAACGATCCGGCAGAGCTCAGCGAAGGCGTGATCCAGTACCACGCACCTGCCGATGCGGCGGATCCGGGACTTGAAGACGGCTCCGTCGATATCGGTGCGGTCGATATCGGTGCGGTCGACATCATTTTCTCGAACAGCGTGCTGGAACACGTGCCGCCGGACGCGATCGTGCGTCTGCATACCGCATCGATGCAGCGGCTGCGCCCTGGCGGCTGGATCTATCATTCGGTGAACTGCGGCGATCACTACGCCTATGCGGATCACAATATCCATCAGCTCAATTATCTGCGGTTTTCCGAACGCCAGTGGTCGTTCTGGAACAACCGCTTTCTCTATCAGAACCGGCTGCGTGCGCATCAGCTCGTCGACGCTGCGCGCGCCGCCGGCTTCGAGCTTCTGCTGGACACATCGCATACGCGACCGCAGCGATTGGAGCAACTGCGTGCAATGCAGATAGCGTCGGAATTCGCGGGTATTCCAGAAGATGAACTGTGCATCACGACGGTCGATTTCATCGGCAGGAAACCTGTCGCATAGGACGGACCCTGGTCCGTCGTCATGAGCGACGCACACTCGAAACGGACCGGCAGCGAAGTGGATTGATCCTTGAAGTAGATTGATCCTTGAAGTGGATTGATTTTTATCGATGCTGGGGATTCACAAAAAAAGCGGGCCGGGGCCCGCCCTATGGCGATGCTGATGCCTGTATCCGCAGCAGTTTTCCGCTGTCCTCGTCGGTCAGCACATAGATTGCGCCATCCGGGCCTTCGCGCACATCGCGGATGCGCCGCGCGCGATCGCCCAGCAGACGTTCTTCGTGGACGATGCGGTCGCCGTCGAGTTCCAGCCGGATCAGCGCGCTCTGCGCCAGCGCACCGAGGAACAGATTGCCCTTCCATTCCGGAAATTGTTTGCCGCTGTAAAACAGCATGCCGCTGAGCGCCGGCGATACCGTCCATACGTGATGCGGTGGCACCATACCCGGTGCGGCGCTGCCGGTCGCACCGGGCACCGGCAGCCCGCTGTAATCCTTGCCGAAGGTCACCACCGGCCATCCATAGTTGCCCCCGGGCTGCGGAATATTGATTTCGTCGCCGCCCATCGGGCCATGTTCGCTGGTCCACACGTTACGCGTCGTCGGATGCAGCGCCGCACCCTGCATGTTGCGATGGCCATAAGACCAGATCTCCGGGCGCGCATCTTCGCGGCCAACGAACGGATTGTCGTCGGGGATGCGTCCATCCGGCCATATCCGGACCAGCTTGCCCTGAAGCTTGTCGAGCTGTTGTGCGGTTTCGGCCACGCGATTCTCGCCTTGGGTCACGAACAGATGCCCGGCATCGTCGAACACCAGCCGCGAGCCAACGTGAGTGCCGCTGGAGAGCTTCGGCTCCTGGCGATACACAATGCGGACATCGCGAAGCGCATTGCCCTCCAGCCGTACACGCGCAACGGCGGTTCCAGTCTTGTTGCCGCGCAGATTCGGCTCGGCGAACGACAGATAGACCAGACGATCCTTTGCGAACGTCGGAGACAGCGCGATGTCGAGCAAACCGGCCTGTCCGTCGACGAAGACCTCGGGCAGGCCCGCGATCGGCTCAGAAATCCCGCCCTGCAGATCGATATACCGCAAACGGCCCGGCCGTTCGGTCACCAGCATGCTGCCATCGGGCAAGAACGCCAGCGCCCACGGATGATCGAGCCCGGTCACCAGCGTCACGACGTCGAACCGTACTTTCTCCGAACGGGCGGACTGGGGATTGGCATCCACCACCATTCGCGGCGGCTCGGCCGGTGGAGGCGGCGACGGCGGTGCGCCGCAAGCGGCCAGCGCTGCGCACAGCGGCAGCGCCCACCTCGCGCGCGAAGCGACATGCGCATTCGGTTTGCATGGACATCCGCAATCGTTCGACATGGCTGGCCGCTATCGGTCCTCAGTGTGGAACGTTATTCTAGCCATGGGGAGGCTTCGACCGGGCGTTCGCGGCCTGCCGTCACCCCATCCCATCGCGACGTCGCATCTCCTGGCCGTCGCCCGGAGGTTATTGCGTTCAATGCTTCGACACGGGGACATATGCATGCAGCATCGGCAGAAGATCAAGCAGTACATTCTCAAGAATTTTCTTTTCTCAAAAGACGACAACGCCATCGGAGACGAAGACTCTCTGGTCCGTGGCGGCATCCTCGACTCCACCGGCATCTATGAACTCATCATGTTCATCGAGGAGGAATTCAAGTTCACCATCGCGCCGGAAGAAATGACCCCGGACAATTTCGATACGCTCGTCCTCATCGACGCGTTCATCAGCAACAAATTGGCCCAGTAACCGTCGGATCATGCCGTCGATTCCCGCCCGGGTCGCTGATATCGCAAAACGCCATCCGGAACGCATGGCGATCGTCGCCGACGACCGTCGCATCCGCTACGCCGAATTCTGGGAAGAAGCGATGCGCTTCGCTCATGCGTTGCGCACGCGCGGACTGCAGCCCGGCGGACGCGTTGCGATCGTGTTGCAGAACAGAATCGAGGCGGCCGTCGCCTGCTACGGCTGCTGGCTTGCCGGAGGCATCGCCGCGCCGCTCAACGCGCAGGCCCGCTCGCGCGATTTCGAAGCGTGGCTGCGTCACTGCGACGCGAGCCACATCGTCTACGAACACAGCCATGCCGATGCCGCAGAAGCGATTGCCGCCATCGATGCGTCCCGCACAGTCGCGCCGATCGAACGCTGGCCGATCGGCCCGGAACATCCGCTGTGTCCGCCTGCGCGCGAAGCGGGCGATCGTGAGGGAGGGCAGCGCATCGATGCGGAGGTCATCGGTGCGGACGTCATGAATACACACGTCATGGATGCAGACGCGATCGATGCCAATGTCATCGCGTCCGACGATGTCGCGGTCATTCTCTACACCTCGGGCACCACCGGCGCGCCCAAGGGCGTGACCCTGACTCACGGCAATCTGCTGGCCAATGCCAGCGCTGTGATCCGCTATCTGCAGCTTGACGAGCGCGACAGCGTGCTGTCGATCCTGGCGTTCTACTACGCTTACGGCGCGTCGGTGCTCCACACCCATCTTCTGTCCGGCGGCTGCGTGGTACTCGCGCAGAACCTGCTGTTTCCGCACCTGCTGATGGACGCCATCGCACGCGAGCGCATCACCGGTTTCTCGGGCGTGCCTTCCACGTATGCGCTGCTTCTGGAGCGGGTCAAACTGGCCGACTACGATCTCTCATCGCTGCGCTATCTGACCCAGGCAGGCGGCGCGATGGGCGCTGCCCTCACCGGGCGGTTGCGCGCTGCCGTGCCCCATGCGCGCCTGTTCGTCATGTACGGCCAGACCGAGGCCAC
>JANOXT010000400.1:0-10715 GCA_031418555.1 Lysobacterales bacterium
ATGATTTTGCGCTGGAAACGTTATCAAGCGACCTGGGCGCGGCGAAACGGCTGGAACAACTGCAACAGCCACGGTTTTTGCGCCAGCACCAGGCTCACACCGACGCGCTCATCCGCGGTGAGCGTGGCGTCACGGGCCAGCAAGGCATCGAATTCGCGCGCCAGTTCCTCCAGCCGCAGGCGCAGTTGGCTGACGCCAGCGACGCTCAAACTGCCGCTGAGCAGGAACAGCGCGTCCTGTGCGCCATCAAACGGATCGGCGAAAAAATCGCCCAGCAGCTTGAGGCGGAAGTAGCGCTCCATCGGCCCGTCTGCGCGCCAGCGGAAGTTGCGTGCCGTCAGTGGGCGACTGCGGTTGCCGGGCATCAGTTCGATGATGCCGAGGCGGTCGAGTTTGATCAGCAGTGAGGTCCACTGCGGTTCGGTGAACGAGAACTGCGCCAGCACATCCTGCTGACGCCAGCGGTTGAGGCTGAGGAACAGCGCCAGCAGCAGCGCCGGTTCGGAGACCAGCGCTTTCTCCTGCGCTTCGCTGAGTTCGGCCATGCTCTCGCGGCCGCGCGCGGATTCGGCGGCGAGTTCCGACAGCCCCACGTCCAGCACATCGCAGATCTGCTCCAGGCGCTGCAGGCTCATGGCGCGCAGCGAGAACATGCGCTTGACCGCCGCTTCGCTCATCTTCACCCGCGCCGCCAGTTCACGGTAAGTCAGTCCCTGGCCGCGCAGCAGGCGCTTGAGCGCATCGATGAGTTCGACAGAAACGGCCATGGGTCTAGTTTTTCGATACTGGTGAGCCCCGTTATCTACACTCGGTCGAAGACGATTGCAACGTCTGCCGCCGGTGCGTTCTCTTCGTCGCATCGCCGAACCGGGTCAACACCATGCGCACGATGCCAAGCACACCGATCTTCCGTCTGGCCGTGTGCGTGGTGGCACTGGGCTGCCTGCTGGTGCCGCCGGCCGATGCGCAATCCGATGCGTCGCAGCGGCAATCCGAAGCGAGCCTGATAGCGTCGGTGGAAGTGCCGATAGCCGTTGTCGGCGCGCTGGCGCAGGGCGGCAAGTTCGTAGTGAGCGGCGTCGCGGCAAGCGGCGCGGCGGCCGTGGTGACCGTCTCCGTGGTGGGGCTCGGCGCCTCGTTCGTGGTCCATCTCAGTGCGGAAGCGGTGAAGTCGCTGGCGATCGCCACCGGCCAATCGCTGGAGGTCGTCGCAGTAAGCGGGGGCTGGCTGTTGATGGCCTCGGGCGAGGCGCTGTGTTTTGTCGCCGATGACGTCACCCGCACTCATGTGCACTCCCGCAAAATTACGCCGTGAAGCGCAGTATGGACAACATGCCGCATTGCGTATCGCCGGAACGCGGTCAACGCATGCGCAGCGCGCGGATCGCCAGCGCATTGATCGTATTGATGCTGGTAACGCTGGCCGCACTGCTGTTGTGCGTATCGCCGAATGCACGCGCGGGCAACGACTGCGAAGCGCGTACGATGCCGCCGGACCACATCGCCCACGCCGCCGCAACGGCACTGACGGTGATTGCGGCGCTGGAGGACACCAACGCGCCGGTGGCGCTGGTGGCGCGCGTCGGCACCGATCTGTCGAAACACGGCCTGCGCTACAGTCACGCCGGTTTCGCAGTGCGCGACCACCCCGATGGACGATGGACGGTGGTGCATCTGCTCAATGACTGCAGCAGCGACGGCTCGGGCCTGTACACGCAGGGACTGGTGAATTTCTTCGCCGACGATCTGGTGACCCAGGACGCGCGGATCGTCTGGCTGCAGCCGGAAGTGGCTGAGCGGCTTGCGACAGAGCTGCTCGCGATGCCCGGCGATCCGCTGTACACGCCGCGCTACAACCTGATCGCCCGGCCGGACAGCGCGCGGTATCAGAACTCGACTTCATGGGTGCTGGAACACATCGCAGCGGCCATTCCGCCGAAGATTTTCATCCGCACGCGCACGGCCGCGTACCAGCAGGCACTCGCTAACGGCTTTGCGCCCGGGCACATCCACATTCCGTACACCCAGCGGATCATGGGCGGCTTGTTCGCGGCCAATCTTGTTTTCACCGATCACTCGGTCGCGACGCGTCTGGGCGGCGATTATCCGGTGGTGACGGTGCGCTCGATTCTGGAGTGGCTGCAGCACAGCGGCATCGCCACTCGGGAACGTGAATGGCGTTCCGGACGATTGATGCCCACGCCCGGCCCCGGCTGACGCTGATCCAAGGCGAATCAGGATGGTGTCAGACTTCGCGCGGATAGAACATCACCCGCGTCGGCCGCAGGACCACGTCGTCGCCGACGACAGGTGGGCTCGCATCCGTCGAATCGATCATGTCCCACTCGAAGGGTTTATCGCGATCGCCGACGGCAAGTTCGACCGTGATCCGGTCCGCACGACGATGCGCGGCGAGCACGCGCGCACGGATGCCAGCATCGTCTTCAATGCGTTCCAGATCGTGCGGACGCAGCTGGGCGACGGCCGGGCCGTCGGCGACGCCGGGCGCGGCGAAACGCGCAGCGCCATCGTCGCTGACGAACATAGACGCCTGCACCGACCCGTCAAGCGCATTGCCGCGGCCGATAAAATCGAACACGTAGGCGGATGCCGGCGCCTGATAGATCTGTTCCGGCGTGCCGATCTGCTCGATCCTGCCGTTGCGCAGCAACACCACGCGGTCGGCGAGTTCAAGCGCTTCTTCCTGGTCATGGGTGACGAACAGCGTAGTTTGACCGGTCTGTTCGTGCAGCCTGCGCAGCCAGCGGCGCAGTTCGACGCGCACTTTGGCATCAAGCGCGCCGAAAGGTTCGTCCAGCAGCAGCACGCTGGGATCGATCGCCAGCGCGCGCGCCAGCGCGACCCGCTGCTTCTGCCCGCCGGACAGTTGCTCGGGATAACGGCCACCCAGTTCGGGCAGTTGGATCAGCCCCAGCAGTTCGTCGACACGGCGTGCGATGGTCGCCTTGTCCGGCCTGCGCGCGCGCGGACGGCTGCGCAGACCGAAGGCGATGTTCTCGGCGACGGTCATATGCTTGAACAGCGCATAGTGCTGAAAGACGAAGCCGACGTTGCGCTCGCGCAGGCTCAGCCGCGTGGCATCGCGATCGCCGAACAGCACACGACCGCGATCCGGCGCCAACAGGCCAGCGATCACCCGCAGCAGCGTGGTCTTGCCAGAACCCGAAGGCCCAAGCAATGCAATCAATTCCCCGGATGCGATATCCAGATCGACCGAATCCAGTGCTGACACGCCGCCGTAGCGTTTTTCGAGTCCACGCAGCGTGAGCTCCATATCAATATGTCCTGTGCGGTGACGCGAGTGCGTCATCGTGTCGCGGCGTCTGTCGCATCGCGAGTGCAAAAAAAGAATCGAATCGTTTCGCCGGCGCACCGGGCGGGAAATACTGGGTCGGCGAGCGGTTCATATCAGTGCTTCCTGCGCGATGTCGCAAGCGCGTCGCCGTGACGGGCTTCCAACCAAAATTTCACCACCAGCGTCATCAACGCCAAGCCCGACAACAGCGACGCCGCTGCGAACGCCGCAGTGGTATTGAATTCGTTGTAGAGGATTTCGATATGCAGCGGCAGCGTATTGGTGAGGCCGCGGATATGGCCCGAAACCACCGACACCGCGCCGAACTCGCCCATCGCCCGTGCGCTGCACAGCAATACGCCGTACAGCAGGCCCCATTTGATGTTGGGCAGCGTCACCCTGGAAAACAGCGTCCAGGCGCCTGCGCCCAGCGAACGGGCGGCCAGCTCTTCGTCCGGCCCCTGCTGCTCCATCAGCGGAATCAGTTCGCGCACCACGAAGGGAAAGGTGATGAACATCGTGGCGAGCACGATGCCCGGCCGCGCGAACAGGATCTTGATGTCGAGCGACTGCAGCAGCGACGCGAACCAGCCGTGCGAACCGAACAGCAGCACCAGACACAGACCGGCCACCACCGGCGACACCGCGAACGGCAGATCGATCAGCGACAGCAGCACGCGCTTGCCGCGGAATTCGAAACGCGCCAGCGCCCACGCAGTGAGCGTGCCGAAGACCGCATTGACCGGCAGCACGATGGCCACCGTGAACAGCGTCAACGACAGCGCTGCGCGCGCGTCGGGTTCGGTCAGCGCCGCCCACCATGCGCGGAAGCCATCGCCGAACGCCGCCGACAGCACCATCAGCAGCGGCAGCAGCACCAGCAGCACCATCGCGCCCACTGCCAGCAGGATCAGACTCCAGCGCATCCACGCTGGTTCGCGCAGGGGATCATCGATCATCGCGTTTTCCTTTCCTGCGTTCGTGCGCGAACAGCAGCGGGATGGCGTTGATCGCCAGCAGGCACAGAAACGATGCCGCCAGCAGCAGCGCGGCCAGCGCGATCGCGGCGTTGTAGTCGTATTCCTCCAGACGGATGGTAATCAGCAGCGGCGCGATTTCGGTCTTGTACGGCAGATTGCCGGCGATGAAAATCACCGAGCCGTATTCGCCCAGCCCGCGCGCGAACGCCAGCGAAAAGCCGGTGAGCAGGCCAGGCAACAGTTCCGGAAAAATCACCCGGCGCAGCGCGGTGAACCGCGATGCGCCGAGCGAGGCTGCCGCTTCTTCCTGCTCGCGCCCCAGGCTTTCCAGCAGCGGTTGCACGGTGCGCACCGCGAACGGCAGGCCGATGAAGATCAGCGCCAGCACGATGCCGATCGGCGTGTAGACGATCTTCAGCCCCAGCGGTTCCAGCCAGCGCCCGATCCAGCCGTTGCTGGAATAGATGGCGGTGAGTGCGATGCCGGCCACTGCGGTGGGCAATGCGAACGGCAGATCCACCAGCGCATCCAGCAGCCGACGCCCGGGAAACCGGTAGCGCACCAGCACCCATGCCACCAGAGCCCCGACCAGCGACGCAACGATCGCCGCGACCAGCGCCGACCCGAAGCTCAATTTCAACGCCGCCTGCACGCGCGCATCGCGCAGTGCGCTGAGCCAGCCTTCCGCGCCCAATCCCACCGCGCGCACGCTCAGCGCCAACAGCGGCAGCAGGACCACCACGCTCAGCCACGACAGACCCAGCCCCAGACTCAGGCCGAATCCAGGCAAAGGATTGCGCGAGCGCAGCGCGCGCGCGGAGGCAGAAGCAGAGGCGATGATGGCTGCGCTCACTTGCCGGGCTGGTAGATGCGGTCGAAGAATCCGCCGTCGGCGAAATGTTCGGCCTGGGCATTTTTCCAGCCGCCGAACGCGCTGTCGATGGTCACCAGCGGTATTTCAGGAAAGCGCGCGCGGTCGGCGGCCGGCACCTTGTCCGGCTCGGAAGGCCGGTAGAAATGTTTGACCGCCAGGCGCTGTCCTTCCTCGCTGTAGAGGAAGCGCAGATAGGCTTCGGCCTGTTTTCGCGTGCCATGCTTGGCGACGTTCTTGTCGATCCACGCGACCGGCGGCTCGGCCTTGATGCTGATGCTGGGCACCACGATCTCGAACTTGCCGCGCATATCGCCCTGATTGAGCGTCAGCAGCGCTTCGTTCTCCCACGCGATCAGCGCATCGCCGATGCCGCGCTCGACGAACGTGGTGGTGGCGCCGCGCGCGCCAGTGTCCAGCACCGGAACGTTCCTGAAGAGTTTGCCGAGAAATTCGATGACCTTGTCGCCGTCGCGATATTCCCTCGAAGCCCATACCCATGCGGCCAGATAATTCCAGCGCGCGCCACCGGAGGTCTTGGGATTGGGGGTGATGACCGCGATGCCGGGCTTGGCCAGATCGCCCCAGTCGCGGATCTTTTTCGGATTGCCCTTGCGCACCAGCAGCACGATGGTCGAGGTATAGGGCGCGCTGTTGTGCGGCAGCCGCGACTGCCAGTTGGGCGGCAGCAGTTTTCCGTTCTGGACGATGGCGTCGATGTCCGCCGACAGCGCAAGGGTCACGACGTCGGCTTCCAGACCGTCGATCACCGATCGCGCCTGTTTGCCCGAACCGCCGTGCGATGCGCGGATCTTCAGGGTTTCGCCGGTCTGTTGCTTCCACTGCGCGGCGAAGCGAGCGTCGACATCGGCATAGAACTCGCGTGTCGGGTCGTAGGAAACATTCAGCAGCTCGATGTCGGCCGCATGGACGGCTCTGGGCGCGATCGCTGCGAGACTTGCGACGAGCAGACCAAGCAGCAGCGGTTTGATGAAGGAAGGCATGGGGGATGCTCCAGGTCAGAATGAGAATTGCGCACGGGTGAAGATTACGTGTTCGTCTTTGCGATCGGTGTCGCTCTCGAAGGTGGTGCGAGCATCATTCGCCCCCTTCTGAAGTTATTGTTGAGAGACACATTCAAAACAACCGCCCATGTACTGTGCGAGCGCGCATGACGTGGCAATACTGATGAAAGGTGTGAGCACGACGCCGTCGAGATGCAGGATACGTCTGCGACCAGCTCACGCAACGTTTCATCAGACTGCACGAACGATCGTAAAAAGATGGTTAGGCTACGTAACGCCTGTGACGAAGTGTCTCGCTCCTTCATGGTAAACCTCGATCAGTGCTGCGCGGCGAGAGGAACATCGGCGGTAGCGAACTCGCGCAGGCTGCGGCGGTCCAGTACATGCGACAGCGCGTCGCGCGATTCGCGCATCAGGCTGCGCAGCGCGCAGGCATCGGGATCCAGGCAGTCGCGACACGGTTGATAGGCGGTGACGCTGGCACAGCGCACGGATGCCAGCGGCCCGTCGATCGCGCGGATCAGGTCGCCGATCATGATGTCCTCGGGCGGACGCGCCAGCAGGTGACCGCCGTGCTGGCCGCGCCGGCTGTCGACGTACCCCGCACTGCGCAGAGCGACCAGGATGGTTTCCAGGAATTTGCCCGGCGCGCGGCAGCGTGCGGCCAGTTCATGCGCCTGCAGCCGCTGGTCGCCGGCGCGCGCAAGCTCGCTCATGGCGCGCAGGGCGTATTTGGCTTTCATGGTCAACATCTCAGGCGCTGCAATCCCTATTCATCGCGTAGGGATTGTTGCCGGACGTGCGAGGCCGGGTCTAATGCCGTGGCGTCATGAGGACATATCGCTGCGTTCAGTCGGACTCGAGGTAGAGCATCGGCAGAATGGATGCTGTTTTCCTTCTCCCCGCACAGCGGGGAGAAGGCATGTCTTTGGGTTTGCTTCGCAAGATGGAATCTCCCACTGACGACCACAGCAACGCAGGGCGCATCAGCCGAAGGCGTCATGCGCCGTTTTAAAAATCAGGCGCCGTTTCGATCGATGAGAGGTAGATGACGCTTTAGCTATCAAAGGTGCATCACGTTTCGCTATGCAAGGTGCATGACGCTTCGCTTATGCACCCGCGCCGATCAGCCTTGGGTGGACTTGCCGTCGATGATCTCGGCCAGCACCGCCTTGGTCACCGGGCCCATGAATTCCTTGGCGATGCTGCCGTCGGGCGCGATGATGTACGTCATCGGCAGCCCGCGCGGCGTGGGGAAATCGGCCGGCGGATCGTAGGTATCGATCAGCGCGATCGGGTATTTCACCGGACGTTTGGCAAGAAACGCGCGCATGTCCGCAATCTCTATTTCCTCGTAGGCCAGGCCGATCACTTCGACATCCTTGCGCTCGGCGTCGAACGCATCCAGCTCCGGCATTTCCTGGATGCACGGCGCGCACCAGGTCGCCCAGAAATTCACCACCACCCATCCGCCGCGCTTCGAAGCCAGGTCGTACTGCGCGCCGTCGAGGGTGGCGATCTTGAGCACCGGTTTATCGACAGCGGACGCTTCGACGGCGACAGCCGCTTTCGCTTCAGTCGCTGTGGTTGTGGGCTGCTCGGCGGGCTGCTTGGCGAGCTTTTCGGCCGGCTGTGCGGCAGCAGGCGCTGGCACGGGTGCGGAGGTATCTGGTTGACACGCGGCAATCGCGAGCAGCAGGCACGGCAGCAGGGTGAGCTTGAGCTTCATTCGTGATCCTTGGGGTAGATCGAGGCGACCGGTTTGCGCAATAGGTCGCGCAGCGGAATGCGCAGTTCGTCCAGCGCGGCGATGGCGGCTTCGCCCAGCGCATCGTCGCGCGCGGGCAGCCAGGCTTCGGCGGTGGGAATGCGCAGTTGGCAGGCTTCGTAGAGTTCGCCGAGGCTGAGATCGTCCAGGTCGCGCGCCAGCAGCCACTCGCCGGATTCGGCGCGGATGAGCAGACCGATATCGCTCAGCTGCTGCAGCATCTGCTGCACCAGGGCATCGGTGAGCATCGGTTCAAGCTGGCGGATCTGGTCCAGATGCAGGCCTTTGCCGCGGCTGCGGGATTCATCGAAGCGGCCGATCAGACGCAGCAGGCCGTAGAGTTCGTAGCCAAGCGGCAGGCGCTTCGACGCGGGCTGGTAGCGGAATGCCGACAGCGACGAGGCCAGCGATGCGCCCAGCAGGATCGCGACCCAGCTGAAATACACCCAGCCCAGAAAGATCGGAATCAAGGCCAAGGTGCCGTAGATCTTTTCGTAGGTGCCGAAACTGCCGAGGTAAGAGCTTGCCGCCAGTTTCACCGCTTCGGTCAATACCACCGCCAACAGCGCGCCCAGGCCCGCATATCGCCACTGGATGGTGCGATGCGGCACGACCCGGTAGATCACCACCAGCACCACGTATTCGATCACGGTGGGCGTGCCGCGCAGCAGCCAGTGCTCAAGCCACTGCCCGGGCTGGGTCTGGAAGATCGCCAGCGCGAAAAACCGCGCGGAGATCGCCAGACTGGCCGCGGCCAGCAGCGCGCCGAAGGTCATCACCGTCCAGTACACCATCACCCGGCCGAAGGTCGGCCGCGATGTGGGCACCCGCCAGATCCGGTTGAACGTGGCCTCGATGCTGGTCAGGGTGATGAGCAGCGACACCACCAGCACGATTACGCCGACTGCGGTCAGCTTGCCTGCGTTTTTCGAGAATTCCAGAAGATAGGATTCGACCGAGCGCGCCGAAGACGGCACGAAGTTCGAGAAAATATAGGCGCTGAGCTGGGCGCTCCATTCTTCGTAGACCGGAAACGCCGAGAGAATGCCGAATACCACCATGCTCAGCGGCACGATCGCGAACGCGGTGGTGAAGGACAGCGCGCCGGCGGCCTGGAACAGGCTGTCGTCGAGAAAGCGCTTCCACAGAAAGCGGAAAAAAGTCCCGGCGCGGGCGCGGTCCCATGTGTAGGAGCGCGCGCGCGCGAACCAGCGTTCGAGCGTGCTTTGTGAAGACGTGCTTTGTGAAGCGTTGTGCGAAGCGTTCGGTGAAGACATCCGTCAAGGTTAACAGGGCGGGCGGCGGCGGGCGCGGGGCCTTGCGATTCGCCATGCCCGGCCCGGATCGCGACAGGCCCGGACGCTTGCCGTACCCTTTCCGCATCGTTCGCAGGGCATCGTTCGCACGGGACCATTCACAGGGCGACACTCACAGGATCACATTTACAGGACATCCGCATGACCGAAGTACTGGTCCTCTACTACAGCCGCGGTGGGTCGGTCGCCCGTCTCGCCAAACAGATCGCGCGCGGCATCGGCGAAGTCGATGGCGTCACTGCACGCCTGCGCACGGTGCCGCCGGTCGCATCCGTCACCGTGGAAGCCGCCCCGCCCGAACCCGAGGACGGCGCGCCCTACGTCGAAAAAAACGATCTGTCCGAATGCGCCGGACTGATCCTCGGCAGCCCCACCCGCTTCGGCAACATGGCCGCGCCGATGAAGCATTTCATCGATACCCTGGGCGCCGAATGGGCCACCGGCACCCTGGTGGGCAAACCAGCGGCGGTGTTCACCTCCACCGCCAGCATGCACGGCGGCCAGGAATCCACCCTGCTGTCGATGCTGGTGCCGCTGCTGCACCACGGCTGCGTGATCGCGGGCATTCCCTACACCGAACCGCAGCTCAGCAGCACCCGCAGCGGCGGCACGCCCTACGGCGCCAGTCACGTCGCGGGCGCCAGGGACGACCCGCAGCTGACCGACGACGAAGCCGCGCTGGCGCGCGCGCTGGGGCGCCGGATCGCCGCGCTTGCGGTGCGCCTGGCATGAGTGCGCAGCCGATCACTCCTGCCGATCGCGCCACGCGCAGCGACCGCATCCTTCTGAGCCTTGCGCTGTTGGGCCTGGCGGGGCTGTACGTATTCTGGTTCCACGCCGACCACGACCGCATCGCAGCGCTGCTGGTCTTCGCGCTGCCGCCGCTGCTGCTGGGCATCGGTGCGCTGGCCAACCGCAGCACTGCGCGGTTCTGGGCCGGTGTGCTGGCGCTGGCGTGGTTTTCGCACGGGATCATGGTGGCGTGGGCGCATGCCGATCAACGCCTGTATGCGCTGATCGAAACCGCGCTGGCGCTGATCGTGATCTTCGCCGCCAACGCATCCGGTCTGCGCGCTAAATTCGCCAGGAAAACCTGAGCGCGCCGCACGGCCTATACTTTCGCAACCCATCTCATCGGCCTGCCCATGGACCAGCTGCTCATCGTCACCACCGGCGGCACCATCGACAAGATTTATTTCGACGACAAGTCTGACTACCAGATCGGCGATCCGCAGATCGGACGCATCCTCGAAGAACTCGGGGTCGCCTTCCGCTTCATCGTGATTCCGATCCTGCGCAAGGATTCGCTGCACATCACCGCAGCAGACCGCGACCTGCTGCGCGCAACCATCGCCGCGCAGGCCGCTCGCCATGTCCTGGTGACCCACGGCACCGACACCATGGTCGACACCGCGAAAGTGCTGAGCACCATTGCCGAC
>JANOXT010000401.1:0-2993 GCA_031418555.1 Lysobacterales bacterium
TCGATCTCGGGGAAGCTGATGTCGACCTGCGGCAGGCCGGTCTCGCGCTTGGCGCGCAGCAGGTCGGGCAGGCGGTGCAGGGTCTGCGGACCGAATACCAGATCGACGTAAGGCGCGCGTTTGATGATGGCCGCGCCTTCCTGGCTGGCGACGCAGCCGCCCACGCCAATCACCACCGGGCGGTCGCCGCCCTTGAGCTTGCGCCATCGGCCGAGCTGGCTGAACACCTTTTCCTGCGCTTTTTCGCGGATCGAGCAGGTATTGATCAGGATCACGTCGGCTTCTTCGGCGATCGTGGTCAAGACCATGCCTTCCTCGGCGCCCAGCACTTCAGCCATTTTGGCCGAGTCGTACTCGTTCATCTGGCAGCCGTGGGTTTCGATGAAGAGTTTTTTGGGAGCGGCAACCGCAGCGGACGCAGTTGTCGGGGAGGCGAAGGTATCGGTCATGAAAGTGTCCGGGGCGCGGTGGTGATTCCGGGCCGGATTAGGGTGGATGGAGTCGACAGTGTAAGCCGGAGCGGCCTGGACGGTCCTGGCCGCGACTTGATTCGGCCCCGGGTGATGGCCGTTGCCGTTTAACAATCAAACACTTGGCAAAGCTTTCGAATCCGGGGACACTCCTGCGCATGATGTCAGGCAAAGCGATCATCGGATGGGGACTGCTGGCGCTGACGCTTGCCGCGCCTGTCTATGCCGGTACGGTGTATCGCTGCGAAAGCTCCGATGGCAGCCGCACCTATGGCAGCAAGCGGATAAAGGGCGCCAAGTGCAGCGTCATCAGCAGCTATACGCCATCGCCCGCCGCCGTACGCAGCGCGCCGATGGCTGGAATCACGACCCGATCGGCCAGTGACACGCCGGTGAGCATGTCGTCGGTCGGCGGAGTGGTCGCGCCTGCTTCTGCCGTCGGTTCCCCGGCAAGCCTGCAAGGTGCGGTTGCCGAACCGCCGCCGGTGGCGATGCCGGCTACGCCGCGCCCAGGCACGAGTCGGCGCGTCGAAGGTCAGGTCTACTCCTATATCAAGGACGGCGTGCGCAACTACACCAGTAAACCGCCCAAGGGCGTCGCCGGCGCCACCGCGATCCGTTCGATCCGCTACAGCTTTCTCGAAACCTGCTATGCCTGCGCGGCACTGCCGGGCGTGAACTTCGGCACCCTGAGGCTGAATACCGCGGCATACGAGGCTGAAATCCGCGCCACGGCGGCCCTGCACGGCGTGGATGAGGCCATCGTCCGCGCGATCATCCACGCCGAGTCCTCGTTCAACCCGAACGCGAGGTCGCGGGTCGGGGCTCAAGGGCTGATGCAGTTGATGCCGCCCACCGCGCGCCGTTTCGGCGTGATCAATGCCTATGATCCCGCACAGAACATCCGCGGCGGAGTGCAATACCTGGCTTGGCTGCTCAAGCGCTACAACGGTGATCTGACCCTGGTAGCCGCTGGATACAACGCGGGCGAGGGCGCCGTCGACAGATACAAGGGCGTGCCGCCCTACAGCGAAACGCGGCGCTACGTGGAGCGCGTGCGCGTACTTGCCGAACGCTATCGCGGCCTATTGGCCGGCCGCGGCTGAGTATTTGGGGGGAGCCGCAGCTTCTCGCCGTGTGCCTTCAAACGCTTTTCTGTCCAGTCCCGGGCGCCCCGCAGCCGTGGCGGCACGGGTAAACATTGTCGGCCGATTCAGCGTTCCGTTACACTTTGCCGTCTTTGCCGGCCGGCTTCGGAAACGAAACCGGCCAGCAGTCCAAATGTAGCCTACGTTTTGCGGAGTGCCGGATGGCAACTAAAGTCGTAAGCGGGTCGGATCACCCCCAGGGTGACGGCGCGCAACCGGTGGACGCGGGTCGTCGCCGCTTCCTGACCGTATCCACCGCTGTGGTGGGTGCTGTCGGTGTCGCCGGTGCCGCAGTGCCGTTCATCAAATCCTGGATGCCCAGTGCCCAAGCCAAATTGGCGGGCGCGCCGGTCACGGTCGATATCAGCGCGCTTGCCCCCGGGCAGCAGCTCACCGTGAAGTGGCGGGGACAGCCGGTCTATGTCTCTCACCGCAACAAGGCCATGCTCGATGTGATCGTCAGCATGAACGGCGAGGTGGCGGATCCTTCGTCGGGCAACGCCGATCAGCAGCCGAAATACGCGCAGAACGAATTCCGCTCGATCAAGCCCGAGTATCTGGTGGTCGTCGGCGTCTGCACCCATCTAGGCTGTGCGCCGGATTTCCTGCCCGAAGTGAAACCGCAGGCCTTCGATGCGGACTGGAAGGGCGGCTACTTCTGCCCCTGCCACAAGTCCCGCTACGATCTGGCAGGCCGTGTGCTCAAAGGACAGCCGGCGCCCGCCAATCTGCCGATACCGCCCTACCGTTTCGAGAAGGACGGCACCCTGCTCATCGGCCTCGATCCTGAAGGGAGCGCATAAGCCATGGCGAATATCCTGATGCGCACCGCCAACAACGCGATGGACTGGGTCAACGAACGTGCTCCGGCGCTGACGCCGTTCTATCGCAAGCACATGACCGAGTACTACGCGCCGAAGAATTTCAACCTCTGGTACATCTTCGGCGTGCTCGCCACCGTGGTGCTGGTCAACCAGATCGTCACCGGCATTTTTCTGACCATGCACTTCAAGCCGAGCGCTGCGGAAGCTTTCGCCTCGGTCGAATACATCATGCGCGACGTGGCGGGCGGCAACCTCATCCGCTACATGCACAGCACCGGCGCTTCGATGTTTTTCGTCGTCATCTATCTGCATATGTTCCGTGCGCTGATGTATGGCTCTTACCAGAAGCCGCGCGAGCTGGTGTGGGTGCTCGGCATGCTGATCTACCTCGTGCTGATGGCTGAAGCCTTCATGGGTTATGTGCTGCCGTGGGGTCAGATGTCGTTCTGGGGCGCGAAGGTGATCATCTCGCTGTTCGGCGCCATCCCTTACATCGGCACGTCGTTGACCGAGTGGATCATGGGCGATTACATCCCCTCGGATGCCACGCT
>JANOXT010000402.1:0-5839 GCA_031418555.1 Lysobacterales bacterium
CCCGTCGCCTCCGCCGAGCCGTTGCGCCTGGCCCAGGGCATGCATGCCGCGCTGGATCTGCAGACGGTCCCAGCGGGCACGATCCTGCTCCAGCAGCAGCACCGGGCTGCCGTCGGCAGCCACGCGCGCCTTCATGCGCGACGCCTGCAGCTCCATCAACGCCAACAGCGCCGATGCTTCGGCTTGCTGCGGCAACAGCCCGACCAGCACGCGGCCGAGCCGCAGCGCTTCCTCGCACAGCGCAGGGCGCATCCAGTCGTCACCGGCGGTAGCCGCATAGCCTTCGTTGAAGACCAGATAGATCACTTCAAGCACCGCATCGAGGCGTTCGGCCAACGCTGTCCTGCGCGGAACCTCGAACGCAACCTGTTTGTCGGCAAGCGTGCGCTTGGCGCGGACGATGCGCTGCGCGACGGTCGCTTCCGGCTGCAGGAACGCCCGCGCGATCTCCGCAGTGGTCAGGCCGCCCAGCAGCCGCAGCGTCAGCGCGACCCGCGATTCCAGCGGCAGCACCGGATGACAGGCGATGAACACCAGCCGCAGCAGGTCGTCGCCGATGTCGTCGTCCGCATGCTGGTCCGCGCGATCGTGGGCCATATCCGCTCCGTGCACCTGCAGTTCCGCGCCGTATTCGATCTGTTTGCCCGCGTGCAGCGCGCGCTGTCGCAGATGATCGATGGCGCGACGTTGCGCTGCCGCCATGAGCCATGCTGCGGGATTGTCCGGCATGCCATCGCGCGGCCATCGCTCCAGCGCTGCGACCAGCACGTCCTGCGCCAGATCTTCGGCGATGCCGACATCGCCGGTCATGCGCGCGACGCGCGCGATGAGTCGCGGAGATTCCATCCGCCACAGCGCGGCGAGGGTGCGATGCAGGCGATCGTCGGTGGTCATGGCCGTCGCGAGGCGCGGATCGTACTTACAGCGAGACGATCGGCTTGAAGCCGCCCCAGAACATGCGCTTGCCGTCGAACGGCATGGACTGCGGGTTCATCGATGCGAAGTACGGATCGGCCATCACCTGTTTATTGACTTTGTCGCGATGCGCGCGGGATTTGAACACGATCCATGAAAACACCACCACCTCATCGGCTTTCAGCTTTACGGCCTGCGGGAATGAGGTGGTTTTTCCGGGCTTCACATCGTCGGCCACGCATTCGACGTATTCCAGCGCGCCGTATGCCATCCAGAGCTTGCCGGCCTTGCGGGCCAGTTTGCGATAGGCGGCGAGATTCTTCCTGGGTACCGGGACGACGAAACCATCGACATACGACATGACATTTCTCCAAGTGTGGTGATTATTGACCGTGTTTCGCCGGTGAGATCAGGCCTGCGGAAAATTCGCTTCATCCATCCAGAACACTTCCCACTGGTGGCCGTCCAAGTCTTCGAAACCATGCTGGTACATGAAACCATAGTCCTTGCTCTCGATCGGCGTGGCTGCGCCGGCAGCGACCGCTTTGGCGACCATCGCATCGACCTCATCGCGCGATTCGCACGACAGCGCCAGCAGGGTTTCGGTGGCTGCGCGCGCGTCGGCCACGGGTTTTTTCGTGAAGCCTGAAAAGAACGGTCTGGTCAGCAGCATCACCTGGATGTGTTCGGAGATCACCAGGCAGGTCGCGTTTTCGTCGGTGAACTTCGGGTTGAACGAAAAGTCGAGTGCGGCGAAGAACGCGACAGCGCGGTCCAGATCCTCGACCGGAAGATTGACGAACAGTGTCCGGGCCATGGCTCAGGCCTCCTTCATGCAGTTGATCATCCACGGCTTGCCGAAGCGGTCGCTGAAGGCGGCCCAGCGATGCGCCCAGAAGGTTTCCTGCAGCGGCATCTGCACCTCTCCGCCTGCCGACAGCGCATGAAAAATACGCTCGGCTTCTTCCGCGCTGTCCACCTGGATGTTGATGCAGGTATTGCCGCTTTTGCCGTCGTGCGGCGGCGGGCCGTCCGCACCCATCAGCATCGCGCCGTCCGCCTCCAGCTGACAGTGCATGAGGCTGTCGTAGCTGTCGGGCGGCATGTCGGCGCGCATCGGCGAATCGCCGTAGGTCATGCGCATGGTGATGTCGCCTTTGAATATGTCGCGATAGACATCGAAGGCCGCGCGGCAGTTGCCGTTGAAGTTCAGATAAGCGATGAGTCGCATGGAAAATCTCCGTGGAAATGAATGTTGGTCAATCGCAAGGGTCAGATTAAAAGCGCAAGAGTCAGATTAAAATTGCATTCAATCAATGCTTTTCATTCCATGAATGCGGGATGACGAGCACCGAAAATTGCGCTTGGATCAGTGCCATCCGGATCAGGTCGGGTCGGCCAGCCGGTCGCGCAGCCGCTCTTCCTGCTCGCGCAATTCCGGCGTGAACGCCTCGCCGAAATCGTCGGCCTCGTAGAGCGGGCGGATTTCGATCTCGCACGGGCCGGGGTGGGGATTGGGGCAGCGGCGCACCCATTCGATCGCTTCGTCCAGCGAACGCACCTGCCACAGCCAGAAGCCGGCGATGAGCGTACCGGGTTCGGCGAAGGGCCCGTCGACTAGCTGGCGCTGCGGGCCGTCGAACCCCACGCGCACGCCCTGCGAGGTGGGCTTCAGGCCCTCGCCGGCCAGCATGACGCCGGCATTGACCAGGGCCTCGTTGAAGCTGCCCATCGCCGCCAATAAACCCTGGTCCGGCAGAATGCCGGCCTCGGAATCGGCGGTGGCCTTGATGATGATCATGACTTTCATACGCGCATCCTCGATGTCGGGCGAGCGGCCGGTTCCAGCCGCCCATGATCATGACGACGAACGGCAGGGCCCGGAATCGACACGGATCGAAACAATATTTTTCGGCCGGCGGATGCATCATGGAAGCGAGTCCCACCGATGAGGAATCACGATGCACTATCTGCTGCTGGTCTACACCGATCCCGTATTGATGGCGGCGCTGCCGCAGGCGGAATACGACCGCCTGATGCACGGCTGCATCAGCCACGCCGATGCGCTGCGCGAGGCGGGCTGCCTGTTGGGTTCGCAGCAGCTGGAGGCGCCGGAGCAGGCGCGAACGGTGCGCCTGCGCGACGGCGCGGCGCGGGTGACCGACGGCCCGTTCGCCGAAACCAAGGAAGTGCTTGCGGGTTTCAATCTGATCGAAGCGGACAGCATCGAGGCGGCCGTGCGGATCGCCCACGACTGGCCATGGATCCGCTTCGGCAGCATCGAAGTGCGCCCGGTGCGCGATTTCGATGCCGTGCGCAGGCGTGTCGGGGCGTAGCCGGCCGTATCGTCTGGTCTCCACGACAGAGCCTCTGCGCTTTATTCAGCCCGACAGCACCTGCAGGATCTGCAGCGCGATCTTGCGCTTGTGCGCGGGCAGACGCCGGAAGCGCAGCAGCGCTTCGCCTTCCTGCGGATCCTGGGCGTCGCCATGCGTGGATGCGCTGGGAACCGGCGGTGCGCCCTCGCTGCGGCAGGGGCCGCGTGCGGTGGCCAGCCATTCGACGCAGGTATCGGTTTCGATCGCGATCTGGATCAGGTGATGCATGCTGGGCGTGGTCCCCAGCGGATGTTCCCACTGGGTCACGGCGCTGCGTTTGACGCCGACCCGGCGCGCGAGTTCGGCCTGGGTCAGCTGCGCCGACAGCCGTGCTTTGCGGACCCGGGTGGGCAGTGCGCTCATCGTGGATATCGTTCCCAGCGGTGCGTTTGCCGCTTGCGTTGATCTGGATTCGCAGCCGACAGCATCGCCGGAGCGGTTTGTACGGTTTCGCTGTCCGTAGCGTTGTGCAGCGGCGTTCGATTGGCAGACAGTGTCAACGGAAAGCGGCGCTGGACACGGCCGTGCGGGATTGCCGCCGCAGCCGCGGCCTGTCGTTGCGTGTTCCGGCGTGTTACGCAGAGCCTGCGATATTCCGGAGGCGTCATGCCGCGAAGGGGCGCGGCGTGGCGCGCGGTGGATCAAGGCGCCGCGCCCGTGTCGGAGCGGCCACTGCACAGGACACGACAGGATGTTACGCATCTGGTTGTTCGGCTCCCTCTGCGTCGCCAACGACGACACCGGCGAACAGGTCACCGCGATCTCAGGCCGCTGCGGCAGTCTGCTGGCGTACCTCGCGCTGGGGCGCGGGCGCTATTTCAGCCGCGCCGAACTGCTGGGCACGCTGTGGCCGGAGCGGATGGCGTCGTTGACCGCGGGTTCGTTCAACACCGCGCTGTGGCGGCTGCGGCGGATGGTCGAATGCCCGCCGTTCCAGCACGGCGAACTGATCGCCAGCGACCGCCGCGGCGCGATCGGCCTCAACGGTTCGCAGGCGATCTGGCTGGATATCGAAGAATTCGAGCGCCGGATCGCCTCTGGCCTGAGCCGGCCGATCGAACAGCTCGGCGATGGCGATATCGAAGATCTGCGCATGGGCGTGTCGCTGTACAAGTCCGACATCCTGATGGAGTTCACCGACGACTGGGCGCTGCGCGAGCGCGAGAAACACCGCCGTCATTATTTGAACGCGCTGTGGCGGCTGATGCAGCTGTGCACCATCCGTCGCGAATACGGCGAGAGCATCCGCTATGCGCAGTGGATTCTCGACTGCGACGCGCTGCGCGAAGACGTGCACCGCGAGCTGATGCAGCTGTTCGTGCTCAGCGGCCAGCGTGCGCAGGCGCTGCGCCAGTTCGAAGTCTGCCGCGACATGCTGCGCCGCGAACTGGCGATCCAGCCGATGCGCGAGACCTTGTCGCTGTACCGGCAGATTGCAGACAGCGCGATCGGTGGCCATCACGACACGCCGCCGGTGATGCAGGCGGCGCTGCATTTGGATTACGCCCCGGCCACGCCGCTCGCCGCGTTCGATACCTCAATGGATGAGGCCGATGTCGTCGCGGGCCATCACGCACGCGGCTGCATCGCCATCGCCCGCCAGCATCTGGCGGCAGCCGATGCGCAGCTTGAGCTGAGTCTGCGTCAGCTCGACAGCTGATCAAGCCACGATGGTGTGCCGAAGGTGCAACCCATGAACAGACAGCACCCATCCAATCCGCCGGTGAACTCTCCGGGTGAAACCTCTTGGTAGAGCGGACTTCAGTCCGCTGTTTTTGTGCGTGCACCGCGGACTGAAGTCCGCTCTACCAAAGCGGGATCCCTGCGCCAATATCACACATCGATCACCCGACATCACACGCCTGCATCCTGCGTTGTGATGTTGCGGTGATGTCGGCGTGATGGGGCGGTGATGACCGCGGCGCACAGTCGGGCATCGCATCGACATCGACCAGGCGCGCCATGGCATTGCTCGAGGACCGCACCACCGCTTTCATCGTCCGCATCTGGTGCGAGCGCGGCGACACCGCGAGCCTGGCGCCGGAATGGCGCGGTTCGGTGGAACACGTCCAGACCGGGCAGCGCGCGTTCTTCCGTCATCTCGACGCGGTGATCGATTTCATGAAGCCGCATCTGCAGGGGATCGGTGTGGATGCGCAGCAGCGCTTCTGGGAGCGCATCTCCACAGTCATGGACGACGGGGATCAGGACATCAAACACGACCCTGATCATCGACCCAGTCAGCTGCCCAAAGAATTCAGGATCGATGTCGACGGCACCTCTTCGGCAATCCCTTCCGCATCCGCATCCGCGGCTGCCTCAGCATCCGCCGTCGCGTCCATCGACGCGCGGAAGTCCCGCTAGGAGTCCGTCATGGCTGTTATCCGTGCCAACCGCGAATCGATCGACGACCGTTTCAGCGTACTGGGGTTCACCGTACGCTCCGAACTGCCGCTGTTCGAGATCGCGATCGCGACCGATCCGGAATTGCTCCGGCCCGAACTGCGCGCCAAGCGCACCCCCGGCAATTTCCACACCAGCCGTCT
>JANOXT010000403.1:0-3299 GCA_031418555.1 Lysobacterales bacterium
GGCAAAGCGCATGGGCAGGGGCAGTTTTGTTTTTCATCAGGAAAGCGACGAACATAAAGCGCATGTCTCTCCCGTCGCTCTGGTTCCATCCCCGCCCCCGGTGATTCATCACGACAGGCTGGTCGCCGACCATGAGCAGTATGCTGCGCATCTGCGCGAGGCCAACGAACAGCTGGTGCTGGCGGCGTTGAATGCGCAGGTGCTTCAGGCGGCTGCCGAGGCATCGCAGCAGCGGCAAAAAGAATTTCTGGCGCTGGTCGCACACGAGCTGCGCAATCCCTTGACCCCATTGGGCATTGCCGCGTCCCTGCTGCACAGCTCCGATGCCGGCGATCTGCAGCGCATGCAGCGCATCATCGAGCAGCAGGTCGCGCACATCACGCGATTGGTGGGTGATCTGTTGGACCTGTCGCGTTCCAATACGGGCAAACTTCGTCTGCATTTTCGCAAGGTGGATCTTGCCAGGATCATCGACGATGTCGTCAGCGCTTCAAGGCCGGCCATGGACGCACGGCTTCAGCATTTCCGCATCGAACTTTCATCGCAGCCGGTCGAACTGGAGGCGGATCCGATTCGCTTGACCCAGATTCTGTGCAACCTGCTCGACAATGCCTCGAAATACACCAAGGATGGCGGCAACATCAGCATGGTCACTCATATTCGACAAGATGAAGTGGCGATTCATGTGGGCGACAACGGCATTGGCATCAGCCCAAGCGCACTGCCGCATGTGTTCGAGCCCTTCGCCCAGGACACCCACGCTACGGGCTTCAACGGCCAGGGTCTTGGCATTGGGCTCACTGTGGTCAAAGAACTGGTGGAAGGACATGGCGGCACCGTTGTTGTCACGAGCGGCGGCATCGGGCTTGGCAGCGAATTTGTGGTGACGCTGCCGCTGAATGTATTTCGGGAAGAAGACACAGCCTGATCGCAGCTACCGCGCTGCAGTGCGCACGAACCACTCCGCACGATGCATGATGCTGAAGGTGAATATCGCGCCAAGCCCTTGCGCTGTATGGAAAAAAAATTGGCATGGACATTGCATGGGTGTTGGATGTGCGCGATCAGTGCACATCCCCCACAAAGGAAATACCCATGAGCCAGACCGACAAGAAAGAAAACCAGAATCCGTCCATCAAAGACCCGTCGAACAAAGACCCGTCGACCAATCCGACCAATCAGAACCCGAAGCCGGGCATGAAGGACGACGATCAGAAGACCGCCACCGACAAGCCGCCGATGAAAACCGACGACACCAAGAATACTGGCGGCAAGTCGAGCACCGGCATGTCCGGCGACAACAAGCGCTGAGTCTCACTGATTCAGCACCCCGCCGTCTGGCCATACGGTCAGCGTGACATGCACATGCACCACGATCCGGTTGAAGGCCTCGGCGCCTGATCAACCAAGCCGTGAAACGCCCATACATCCGGGCGCAACGCGGAGCTGGAAACAGCGGTCAAGACGCAGTGGTGTCCACCGCCGGTGGGTCGCGACAGATGCGCTGTGGATACTGCATCCACCGCACCGAAACCAAGGGCGCCAGTAATGGCGCCCTTGGTTTTTTATCCATATCGACTACGGCGACGGCGTGCACTGCACAGTGCAAGCCGCGGCGCCGAGTTTTGTCGTTGGTGCGTTGGATGGTTGTTGACCGATTGGCTACGCCGATCGCTACATTCGCGCCATCTGTGGCATCGATCGATGGGTCACTTGGCGCATCGTCTTTTCAACGGATTGGACCACCGCAAGTCGCAACGAACTCCCTTCCGCCGCGCGGACTGGATAACGTAGCCGAAGGCTTGCCTTCGTACTTGGTCTGCGACCCGATGAGATGGGATCCGGATACAGGCGTGAAAAAACGGATAGACGCCTGGATTTGCTCATCCCGCATCTCACCATGGGCGAGATGTGGGATCGCTAAAGGCTAGCGCTTGGCAGCTGACATGATCCGGCTTCGCACATGATCCGTTGCCGCTACAGAGGATTAGCCGGCGAAAACAGCGCTCGCAGCGCCTTTGACCGTGGCTTTTGCTTTCTCGAACGCTACTGTGGCCATACCGGTCTTGGAGACCTTCCATGCTTCGTACTGCTCGTCCAACTCCGCCAGCTCTTCTTTGCTGAACATCATGCGCGCCATCTTGAACATCGTGGTTTCTTCTTCACTGGCGTGATGATCGATCATCTCGCCGAATACCTTCACGCGTCCTGCGAATTCCGGCGTGCCTGTCTCCGCAGCCATCACCATCGGGATGGTGGTCTGCTCTACAGCCGAGTGTTCGGCGATCGCTTCGGCCACCGTTTTGAGGCCGTCCCGATCCGCGCGTTCCTTGAACGCGGGGTAGAAAACGGTCTCCTCCCATTTGGCGTGGGGCAGCAGTCCTTTCTCGATTTTTCCCAGCAGCTCCTGGCGTTTCTTGACGCCACGATCTGTGGTTTCCTCCATCGCTGCGAACAGCTTGCGCAGCTCGTCGTGTTCAGCGCGCAGAGTTTTTAAAATGTCACGGGCCATGGCTTGGTTTCCTTTAAGGTTTGATTGAAAAAAAGCGCCATTTCGGCCGCCGGCTGTGCGTGAAACGTCAACACAGCACAAGAAACAGCAAGAACTGTGCCGTTTCGGCGAGCATCGTTATCCTTGGACGATCTGGTTGCACCGCAGACCATCGGCAGGCATTTCAGCCGGTCGCAGGCAGGTATCGGTCAAATCGCTTGCCGTGGCTGGGCGTTGATCGCGCAATCGCGATGCTGCTGGCGGACCGAGCAGCGTCCTCATTCATCGTCGTGCGTTATCAGCTGACTTGCCGTGATCCATATCGGGTAAAACACGGTATGGCGTGAAGATTCAGCCGCAATATGCATGATCGTCTGCACGCATTCACGGATGCTATCGCATCCCTGCACGTTGATGGCTGCCTCGCATCGGATACGTGCGATGGTGGCACGGGTATTGCATGCGCTGATTGTGTCTGCGTACCAGATGCATATATCTATTGTTTTGCCCAAGCATGGTTTTTGCCCGAGCATTCTCTCGCCGAGCGTTCGTCTGTCGGCAGTTGTTTGATCGGTTTGCGGCTTGTCCGCCGTATCTATGGAGGATTGATGTGACCAACGGCTTCACCGCAGCGAAGCAAGCCAGCACCGGCGCAATGCACTTCCATGAACAGGCCGGCGCTGGCGAAGGAGAGGATGCCGATCGCTCCGGGTGCAGTGCCGCGCTGTGCCTTTCGGATATTTCAGTCAGGCTCGCGGCCGGTGCCGATGAAGTACGGGCGGCGCAGAAGCTGCGATACCAGGTGTTC
>JANOXT010000404.1:0-12453 GCA_031418555.1 Lysobacterales bacterium
TCGACGAAGTGCACATGCTGTCGAAATCGGCCTTCAACGCGCTGCTGAAGACGCTAGAAGAGCCGCCGGGCCACGTGAAATTCCTGCTGGCGACGACAGACCCCCAGAAGCTGCCGGTCACGGTGCTGTCGCGCTGCCTGCAGTTCAATCTGAAGCGGCTGGAAGAGCCCCAGATCCAGGGCCAGATCGCAAAAATTCTTGACGCTGAAGGCATTCCCGCAGAGGCCGGCGCGATCCGTCAATTGTCGAAAGCCGCCGACGGCAGTCTGCGCGACGGTCTGTCGCTGCTGGATCAGGCGATCGCTTACACCGGCGCCAGCAGCACGATCGAAAACGGGGCTGTCGGCGTCCCGCTCACCGATGCGGGCGTCGCGACCATGCTGGGTACGGTCGATCGTACGCGAGTCGGCGCGGTGCTGAACGCTTTGGCGGCGGGCGATGGCGAAGGCCTGTTGGTCGAGATTGCCGCGTTGGCCGATTTCTCGCCCGACTGGAGCGGGGTGATCGATGCGATGGCCGAAGCGCTGCATCGGATACAGGTCAGGCAACTGGTGCCTGCGGCGGACATCGAGGCCGATGGCGTCGATGTCGATGCGCTTGCCGGCCAATTGCGGCCGGAAGTCGTCCAGCTCTGGTATCAGATGGCGCTGCACGGTCGCCGTGACCTGGGCCTTTCGCCCAGCCCGCGCGGTGGGTTCGAGATGACTGCGCTGCGGATGCTGGCGTTCCGCCCCACCGAATCTCCTGCTGCCAAGCTTGAAGCGCCGGCCGGCGCGTCTGCGCGCGGCCCCGAAGCGGCCCGCGTCGCTCTTGACAGCACTGCCAGCCGCGCCGCGCCGCGCCCACTGCCGGCTGTCGCCATGGAAAATCCTGCAGCGGTCTCGCGTGCGAAACCGCCCGCTGTCGAGCCGCCATCCGCACGCGCCATTCCAGCCGCTGTTGAAATACCCGCCTCAGAGCCAATGGCTGCTGCGCCGGTGATCGCTATCGACAACGATCGCTGGCTGGATCTGCTCGCCAACAGCGGCCTGCGCGGCCCCGCGCGCGAGCTGGCTGCACATGCCGCATTCACCGGCTACGCCGATGGCATTCTGCGGCTGTCGCTGTCGGCTCAAGACGACCATCTGCGCAGCCCATCGCTGGTCAATGCGCTGACCGATGCCATCAGCGCACAGCTTGGCGGCCCGGTACAGCTGAAATTCGACAGCGCCAAATCCGCCAATGCCGAAACCTTGCATCAGCGCGTCGAACGTCAGCGCGACGCCAAACAGACTGCTGCCGAAGAAAGTTTCATGGCCAATCCGGACGTGCAGCGATTGATAAGCCAGCAGGGTGCGACGCTGGTGCCCGATTCCATCCGCCCTTTTGAAGACTGAAACCGAGAAACCGCCCATGCGTGGAAATATCGCCCAACTGATGCAGCAAGCGCAAAAAATGCAGGAAAACATGCAGCGCGCCCAGGAAGAACTGGCCAAGCTTGAAGTGACCGGCAGCGCCGGCGGCGGCATGGTCAGCATCACGTTGACCGGCCGTATGGAATGCCGCAGCGTGAAGATCGACCCCAGCGTGCTGTCGGACGTCGAAATGGCGGAAGACCTGGTGGTGGCTGCCATCAACGACGCAGTGAACAAGGTCAACGCCGAATCGCAGGCGAAGATGTCCGGCGCCACCGCAGGCATGCCGATTCCGCCGGGTATGAAGATTCCGGGGATGTTCTGATCTACCGGTTGAATGTGATTTCAATGCGATGACCATCTCCCTCCTCGAACAACTGATCGAAGCCTTCCGCATCCTGCCCGGGGTCGGCCAGAAAACCGCGCAGCGGATGGCGTATCACGTGCTTGAGCGCGAGCGCGAGGGCGGGCAGCGTCTTTCCGATGCACTGGCCGCGGCGGTGGATCGCATCGGCCACTGCGTGCGCTGCCGTGATTTCAGCGAAACCGAACTCTGCGTCACCTGCGCCAACGCCTCGCGCGACGGGCATCTGCTGTGCGCGGTGGAATCGCCGGCGGATCGCCTTGTCATCGAGCAGGCCACCGGCTATCGCGGGCTGTACTTCGTATTGCAGGGCAGGCTCAGCCCGCTCGACGGGATCGGTCCGCGCGAACTGGGGCTGGAAAAACTCGCCGCGCGTTTTGCTGAAGGTGACGTGCAGGAACTGGTGATCGCGACCAATCCGACGGTCGAAGGCGAGGCCACCGCGCATTACCTCGCGCAGTTGGCGCGGCAATACAAGGTCAAACCGACCCGCCTCGCGCACGGTGTGCCGTTGGGCGGTGAACTGGAATACGTTGATCGCGGCACGTTGTCGCATGCGTTCGGAACGCGCAGCGAAATGCCTGTGTGATCTTGAAGCGCCGGTGAGCACAAAATTTTGTTTTTGTAGTAGCGACGCGAGTCGCGATAGGTTGAGGGAAGACTTGCAGCACGCCATCGCGACTTGAGTCTCTCCTACATAGGCGAATACTGCCCATACGATTCTTCAGAGTTCAGGAGATCCAGCATGCCGGACACCATCTTCCACAAAATCATCGCCCGCCAGATTCCGGCGGATATCGTTTACGAAGACGACCATCTCATCGCCTTCCGCGACATCGCGCCGCAGGCACCGGTGCATGTGCTGTTCGTGCCGAAGGTGACGGTTCCTACGCTCAACGACGTGCGGCCCGATCAGGCCGAGATGGTTGGACGGCTTGCTATCGCTGCAGCGAATTACGCAAAGGCGCAGGGCTTCGCCGAGGACGGCTACCGCATCGTGATGAACTGCAACCACCACGGCGGGCAGACGGTATTCCAGATCCATCTGCACCTGTTGGCGGGGGCGCCGCTGGGGCGGTTTGGGTAACACTGCATTCCGGCTCGCGCCTCACCTGCAAAAGCGATTTGTTTACCAGCGCAGCGCGCCTTCGACCACCGTACACACCCGTCCCCCCGACCACACGTCGCCGGCAGCGTCGACAGTGAGTTCGATGATCGCATCGTGGCCCACTTCGCGGCCCTGACTGATGCGGTAGAAGCCGCTGTCGCCGGGCAAGGCGTTCTGCGAAGCGAGCCAGGCGGCGAGGGTGGCGTTGGCGGCGCCTGAGGCGGCATCTTCGAACTGCGCGGGCGCACCGACCCATGCGCGGACCGCAAGGTAATACACCGGATCGTCGCTGCGCGCATAGGCGCACAGCCCCATGCTCTCGGTCGATTGCGCGAGGCTGGATATCGCCTCCCACGGCGGCGTGGCACTGCGCAATGCGGTTTCGCTTTCGAGTTCGGCCAGCCACCAGCGGCGACCGCCGTCCATCAACGCGGGCGGCAGTTTGCCCAGCGGCAGGGTACGCAGCAGATCCTTCAGGCGTGGATCGTCGGCGCTGGCGATCTCGCGCACGCTGGCGCGCGGCGTGCGCACGGCGATGGTCCGCATCGCGCCTTCGCCGGTCACGCGCAGCGGGAGTTTTCCGGCGATGCCGTCCTGTACCAGTAGCCCATCGTGCGGTGTCGCCAATCCTGCTTCGAGGACCGCATGTGCGGTGCCGACACTGGGATGGCCGGCAAACGGCACTTCGCGGCGCGGGCTGAACATGCGGATGCGATAGCTGCTGTCGTCGCTGACCGCCGGAAACACGAATGTGGTTTCCGGCAGACGCGTCCACTTGGCGATGGCCTGCATCTGCGCGTCAGTCAGACCTTCCGCATCCAGTACCACCGCCAGCGGGTTTCCTGCGCCAGGGCGGTCTGCAAAAACATCGACTTGCGTATAGCGGCGGGACGTCATCGGCGGTCTGATCGTTTTGTCGGAGCCGGGAAGGGTAGCAGCGGGCGCGCTGCGGCGCAGGACTGCGCTGACATCTCTGGTTGCGGCATCACCAGTGCAGTTCGCCGCGGATGGCTACCTGCACTTCGCCGCCGACCCAGACCATCCCCTCGGCATCGATGCGAACCGTTACTCGACCATCGCGCCCAAGCTCGCGGCCCTGACTGCCGACGTAGATGCCCTGATGGCCCGGCAGACGGTCCGCAGCGGCGAGTCGAGCGCCGATCGACGCCTGCGCGCTGCCGGTCACCGGATCCTCGGGAATGTTATCGGCAGGGCAGAACGCACGGACCGCAAGATGATGGCCGTCGCGTGCGTCCGGTGCGTGCACCACCAACCCGACCGCTCCAGTCGCTTCGGTGAGCGCGGCGATCGCCGGCAGATCCGGCTGCAGCGTGCGCACGGCATCGGCGTCGCCCAGTTCGATCAGCCACCATTGCGGCCCGTTGTCCCACAGGGCGTGCTCAAGCACGCCGCCGCGCATGTTTCGAGTCGCTGCATCGAGCAGATCTGGCGACAGTTCGGATCCACCGATCCTCCGCGCCCGCGGCGCACGAACATGAGGCAGGCGCATGCCATCGCAGTACTGGATTTCAACCGGCAGCAGCCCCGCTGCGCATTCCTGCACCAAAGAGGTTTTATCGGCGGCGACAAGACCGGCATCAAGCGCAGCCCAAGCCGCGCCGACGCTGGGGTGGCCGGCGAACGGCAGCTCCTGGCGCGGCGTGAAGATGCGCACGCGATAGTCCGCATCGGGCGTCGTCGATGGCAGCAGGAAAATGGTCTCGGACAGATTGGTCCAGGCCGCAAAGGCCTGCATCTGCGATGGGTCGAAGCGTGCGCCTTCGATCACTGCGCCCAACGGATTGCCAGCGCCTGGGCGCGCTGCGAAAACATCCAATTGCAGATAACGCAGCGGCATCATGCGAGTGGTTCCGGTGACATAGAATGCTGGGGTTACGGCGCTCGCCGGTCTTTCCAGTCTAACGTCCCCCATTCAAACCACCCACCATTCCCGATGTCCGAGCAGCATACTTTCGATCTCCGCCGCACCGATCCCCACCTTGCCGATGCCTGGGTCGTGCTCAAATTCGGCGGCACCTCTGTGTCGCGCCGGCATCGTTGGGACACCATCGGCCGCTTGGCGCAGCAGCGGGCTGCCGATGGTGCAACGCGGGTGCTGGTTGTGGTGTCGGCGCTGTCGGGCGTCACCAACGAGCTCACAGGGATCGCCGATGGTCGCGAGGTTGGCATCCGCGTCGATGCGCTGATCGAACGCCATCGCGCTTTCTGTGCGGAACTCGATCTCGATGCGGATCCGGTACTCGGCGAACGCTTGACGATCCTGCGCGCGCTGGGCAGCGATCCGCGCGCCGCGCCGCGCAGTCTTGACTGGCAGGCCGAGGTGCTGGCGCAGGGCGAGCTGCTGTCATCCACGCTTGGAGCGGCCTACCTGCATGCGCAGGGGCTGGACTTCGGCTGGTGCGATGCGCGCGACTGGCTGTCGGCGGTATCGCTGCCCAATGCAAGCGCTTGGGCGCAGCGGCTGTCGGTCAACTGCACGTATCGGGACGACCTCGATTTTGCGAACCGATTCGCACGCCAACCGGCGCGGATGCTGATTTCTCAGGGCTTTATCGCACGCCATGCCGATGGCGATACCGCGATTCTGGGCCGCGGCGGCTCTGACACCTCGGCCGCGTATTTCGGCGCACTGCTCAAGGCGAAGCGGGTGGAAATCTGGACCGACGTGCCCGGCATGTTCAGCGCCAATCCGCGCGAAGTGCCGGATGCGCGGCTGCTGGCGCGTCTGGACTACGCCGAAGCGCAGGAAATCGCCACCACCGGCGCGAAAGTGCTGCATCCGCGCGCGATCGCGCCGTGTCGGGATACCGGCGTGCCGCTGGAGATTCTTGATACCGAACGCCCGGATCTGCCGGGTACGCGCATCGACGGCAGCGCCGCGACCGTGCCGGGCGTCAAGGCGATCAGCCGCCGCAACGGCATCGTGCTGGTGTCGATGGAAAGTATGGGCATGTGGCAGCAGGTCGGCTTCCTTGCCGATGTGTTCGAGCGCTTCAAGCGCCACGGGCTGTCGATCGATCTGATTGGCTCGTCCGAAACCAATGTCACCGTGTCGCTCGACCCCAGCGAAAATCTGGTCAGCAGCGATGTGCTGGCTGAACTGTCGGCGGATCTGGCCCAAGTCTGCCGGGTCAAGGTGATCGCGCCTTGCGCTGCGATCACGCTGGTGGGTCGCGGCATGCGCTCGCTGCTGCACAAACTCTCGGATGTGTGGGCGACCTTCGGCCGCGAGCGCGTGCATTTGATTTCGCAGTCTTCCAACGATCTGAATCTCACTTTCGTTATCGACGAAATCGATGCCGAAGGTCTGCTGAACGAACTGCACGGCGAGCTGATCCGCGGCGGCGCGATGCCGGTGCAGGATGCGACCGTGTTTGGCCCCAGCTGGAGCGAGATCGCGCACGGCAAGCCCCAGCGCGAAACGCCATGGTGGCATGCGCATGCAGCCGAGCTGGTCGCGCGCGCTGCAGCCGGCACCCCGCGCTACGTTTACCATCTGCCGACGGTGCGGGCGCGCGCGCGGATGCTGCGCGAAACCGCTGCGATCGACCGTCGGTTTTACGCGCTGAAAGCCAATCCACATCCGGAAATTTTGCGCGCGTTGGAAGCCGAAGGCTCGGGCTTCGAATGCGTATCGCTGGGCGAAGTCGAGCACGTGTTCGCAATGTTGCCGGGCATCGATCCGCAGCGCGTGCTGTTCACGCCCAGCTTCGCGCCGCGCGCTGAGTACGATGCTGCGTTCGCCCATGGCGTCAACGTCACCGTCGACAGTGTCGAAGCCCTGCAGCGTTGGCCCGACACCTTCCGCGGCCGTGCGCTGTGGTTGCGGCTGGACCTCGGGCGCGGCGACGGCCATCACGCGAAAGTCCGCACCGGCGGCGCAGACGCAAAATTCGGATTGCCGTTGAGCAGGGTCGATGCCTTCGTCGCCCAAGCGAAGAAGCTCAACGCCAACATCATCGCGCTGCACGCGCATCTGGGCAGCGGCATCGACAATCCCGGCCACTGGCGCGAGGTCTATGCCGATCTTGCGGGTCTTGCCGAACAGATCGGTACGGTCCACACACTCGATATCGGCGGCGGGCTGCCGGTGCCTTATACGCCCGATGCGCGGCCCTTCGATG
Source organism: Lysobacterales bacterium (assembly GCA_031418555.1). Taxonomy (GTDB): domain Bacteria; phylum Pseudomonadota; class Gammaproteobacteria; order Xanthomonadales; family Xanthomonadaceae; genus Lysobacter_I. The sequence continues at coordinate 7,012 of JANOXT010000404.1, forward strand.
TCACTGCGTGGCGTGGGGGGCTGGACGAGATCAAGGCTGCGTTTCCGCGCTTCCGTCTTGCCGTAGAGCCGGGCCGCTATCTGGTTGCCGAAGCCGGCGTACTCTTGCTGCACGTCACCCAGGTGATCGAAAAAGACGGCCTGCACCGCATCGGTCTGGACGGCGGCATGAACGCACTGATGCGCCCGGCGATGTACGACGCCTACCATGGCATCCACAATCTTTCGCGCATCGACGATACCGGTACCGCCCCGTTCGATGTGGTCGGCCCGATCTGCGAAAGCAGCGATGTATTCGGCCGCGAGCGGATGTTGCCCAAGGCGACCTTCGAGGGCGATGTTGTGCTGATCGCCGACGCCGGCGCCTACGGCATGACCATGGCGCATACCTACAACCTGCGGGCGTTGCCGGCAGAGGAAATTTTCGATGTCTGATGTTCCGGTTCCTGCATGGGCATTCCAGCGCGACACGATTCGCGCCTTTCGCTTCGTCCGCTGCGGTTTCGATACGCAGACCGGCGTTGCGCAGCTGGTGTATGCCTTCGACGACGGCCCGGAGCTGATCGAAACGGTGACGGTGCCCGGTGCGCCGTTCGTACTGGACGGTGCGCGTACTGACGCTGCCGAACAGGCGCTGCGGTTGCTGCATCTCATCGCCGGTGTGAGCTATTACAAGGCCGCGGTGCCGCCTGCCATCACCATCGACAGTTACGCCATTGATGCAGATACCGCAGCTCTGCTGGAAATGATTTATCTCAACGGTCTCGGTGAGTTCGCGTACCGCAATGGCCTGAACCTGCACGGCAAGATCGCTTTTCCCGTAGGAGCGGCGGGAGCCGCGACCGGGCCGCAAGCGCCGATCCTCGGCCTGCGCGAACACGCCGTGGTCGCCATCGGCGGCGGCAAGGATTCGCTGGTCAGCATCGAGGCGCTGCGCGGGATCGGCGTCAAGCAGAGCGTGACGTGGATCGGCGGTTCGCAGCTTATCAAAGCCTGCGCCGAGCGCACCGGCTTGCCCATGCTCAATGTCGGCCGCCAACTTGCGCCGGAGCTGTTCGAATACAACCGTCAGGGCGCATGGAATGGGCATATTCCCGTTACTGCAGTCAATTCGGCGATCCTGGTATTTGCGGCGGTGGTGTTGGATGCCGGTCAAGTCGTGTTCTCGAACGAACGCTCGGCCAGCTATGGCAGCATGATCGAGGGAACCGGTGAGGTGAATCACCAGTGGTCGAAGGGCTGGGCCTTCGAGCAGGCGTTCGGCGAACATGTGCAGCGTCACATCGCTGCCGACCTCAAGTATTACTCGCTGCTGCGTCCGCTGAGCGAATTGGCGGTGGCAAGGCAGTTCGCGAAGACCAGTCATTACGACGCGCATTTTTCCAGCTGCAACCGCAATTTCCATATTCTCGGCGAGCGCCCGGTCAACCGCTGGTGCGGGGTCTGCCCGAAGTGTCATTTCGTGTTTCTGGCGCTGGCGCCGTTCATGCCGAAGCCGCGTCTGGTCGGTATTTTCGGCCGCAATCTGCTGGACGATGCGTCGCAGGCCAGCGGCTACGACGCACTGCTCGAGTACCAGGATCACAAGCCGTTCGAGTGCGTGGGCGAGGGCAGGGAATCGCGCGCAGCGATGGCGACACTGAGCGAGCGTCCGGAGTGGTGCGAGGACAGCATCGTCGAGCGTTTCGCACGCGAGATACGTCCACAGCTGTCGCCGCTGGAGCAGCAGATCGCACCGCTGTTGATTCTGGACGGCGCGCACCGCGTGCCTGCTGTTATCTGGGAACATCTGCATGCGCAGTTCAGCGCTTAGCATCGCGAAGCTCGACGGCCTGCGGGTTGCGCTGTGGGGCTGGGGCCGTGAAGGCCGCGCTGCATACGGCGCGGTCCGCCGCCGCTTGCCGGCCTTGCCGCTGACCTTGCTTTGCAGTGCTGCCGAAGCCGACGAAGCCCATGCGCTCGACGATGCGCTGTTGACTGCCGAAACCGGTGCCAGCGCCGAGCGCCTGTCCGCATTCGATGTGGTCGTCAAATCTCCCGGCATCAGCCCTTACAAGCCGGAAGCCATGGAAGCCGCACGTCGAGGTACTCGTTTTATCGGCGGTACTGCGCTGTGGTTTGCCGAGCACGCGGATGCGCGCGCGATCGCTGTCACCGGGACCAAGGGCAAAAGCACGACGACCGCTTTGCTGGCGCATCTGCTGCGCGCCGGTGGGCACCGCACCGCGCTGTGCGGAAATATCGGCATGCCGCTGCTGGAACTGCTCGATGTGCCGCAGCCGCCCGAGGTCTGGGTGATCGAACTGTCGAGCTACCAGACCCGCGATGTCGCCGCGTCCGGCGTATCGCCGCTGATCGCGGTCGCAACCAATGTGTTTCCCGAGCATCTCGATTGGCACGGCGGCGAAGCGCGCTATATCGACGACAAGCTCGCGCTGTTCACCGAGGCGAAACCGCGCATCGCGATTCTCAACGGCAACGATCCGGTGCTGGCTGCGCTGGATCTGCCCGACAGCGACGTGCGTCTGTTCGGAGTTGACACCGGCTGGCATCTTCACGGGGATGTGGTGTATCGCGACGCCCGCGCGATGTTCGATACGCGGGACGTGCCGCTACCCGGGCGCCACAACCGCAGCAACCTGTGCGCGGCGCTGGCAACGATCGAAGCGCTGGGCCTTGATGCCGAAGCGCTGGCGCCGCATGCCGCGACGTTCCAGCCGCTGCCGCATCGCCTGCAGACGCTTGGTACGCGCGATGGAATCGTTTACGTCAACGATTCGATCAGCACCACGCCGCATGCCAGTCTGGCTGCGCTGGACTGCTTTCGCATGCAGCGGGTCGCACTGATCGTCGGTGGTCATGATCGCGGCATCGATTGGAGCGATTTTGCCCAGGCCATCCGCACGCAGGCGCCTGCGGCCATCATCACGCTCGGCCAGAACGGCCCCAGAATCCACGGCGTGCTCGAACCGATATCCACTGTGGCGGGCTTTGCGCTTGCCGATGCCGACGATCTACCAGAGGCGATGGTCAAGGCGCGCGAGCTGCTGGCCGGTGAGGGCGTGATCCTGCTGTCACCCGGCGCGCCCAGCTTCGGCACCTATCGCGATTACACCGAGCGCGGCCGTCATTTCGCCGAGCTGGCCGGCTTCGATCCCGACACGATCGCGGCGATTGCGGGTATCGGCATCCACTGAGGTGAGAGTCTTGGGGGCGGTTCGGGCAGGCTGCCCGAACGGAGTGATCCAGCCGACGACCGTGGCGACAACCGTCGTCTTTTCCGGGTAGTCTGGTCCATTACCGTCCAAATATCCTAGGAGTACGATCATGCGACCGATGCGATGCGCGGGCCTCTTCGCCCTGCTGTGCCTGTCCGTTCTTTTCTCGCTGCCCGCGTTCGCTGCGATGCAGGCCAAACCGGTCGAATGGAAGCAGGGCAAGCAGCGTTTCAGCGGTTATCTGGTCTACAACGACGCCACCGCGACCAAACGCCCGGGCCTGATGATGGTGCCCGACTGGAAAGGCGTGACCCCGGCTGCCGTCGAAAAAGCCAAGCGTATTGCCGGCGCGGGCTATGTGGTGCTGGTTGCGGACATGTTCGGTAAGGGCGTGCGTCCGAAAGACGACAAGGCCGCCGGTGCGCTGGTCGGCAAGATCTATCAGGATCTGCCGATGCTCCGTGCACGCGCCGCCGCCGCATTGGACTTTCTGCGCGGCCAAGCCGCCAATGCGCCGATCGACACCAGCCGCATCGGTGCGTTCGGGTTCTGTTTCGGCGGCAAGACCGTGCTGGAACTTGCACGCAGCGGCGCCGATGTTGCTGGTGTGGTGAGCTTCCACGGCGGCCTGGACACATCAATGCCTGCGCAATCAGGTGTGCTGAAGACCAGCGTGCTGGTGCTCAACGGCGCCGACGACAGCTATGTGCCTGCCGCGCAGATCGAAGGCTTCGAAAGCGAAATGAAGGCTGCGGGTGCGGATTGGCAGTTCGTCAACTTCAGCGATGCAGTGCATTGCTTCGCGCTGGAGTCCGCGAAGAGCCCACCGGGCTGCGTGTATAACGAGCGCGCGGCCAAGCGCGCGACGACGATGATGAATCAGTTTTTCTTCGAGCGTTTCGGCGGCTGAGCGCTCGCTGCGGCGGCGATCGCACCAGCGATCGCCGCACGCGCCTGCGGACTGTTCTTCCAGCAGGTGGTGCCGAGCATCGCTGCGACGTGCTCGACAATCCCATCCACGTTCGCGATCGCAAGCGTTTTCAAAGAATCGAAACCGATCTGCTCCAGACGGTTAACAACGGTGGGCCCGACGCCTTTTACCGTCAGCAGCAAAGCGCGTTCCTGTGCGGGGAAGCCCACGATGTCAGTAATCGCGCCGAACCGCATAGCGGGCTAGCCCGCGCAACGCGGCGATGGCGTCGTTCCCGTCCAGGCCGTCCAACGCCGTTTCCGCCGCCATTGCGTAGGCTTCAGCGCGACAACGGCTGTATTCGAGACCGCCGGTCGCTTCAATCGCCGCCAGCACTTCCGGCATGGCGTCGATATCGCCGTTTTCCACGATCGCGCGCAGTCGCTGCCGTACATCATGGTCCGAATGCTGAATCGCGTGGATCAGCGGCAGCGTCGCCTTGCCTTCGGCCAGGTCATCGCCCAGATGCTTGCCCAGCATCGCCTCGTCGGCGCTGTAATCCAGCACGTCGTCGGCAATCTGGAACGCATAGCCCAGCGCCATGCCGTAATCGTGCAGGCGCTGCTGCGTGGTCTCATCGGCGTCGGCCAGCAGCGCGCCGATCCGGGTCGCAGCGGCGAACAGCACGGCGGTCTTGCGTTCGATGACGTTGAGGTAGGCCCCCTCGTCTGTATCCGGATTGCGGATATGCAGCAGCTGCAGCACCTCGCCTTCGGCGATGGCATTGGTGGTGTCGGCCAGGATCCGCATCACCGGCAGGCGCTCCAGCTCGACCATCAGCTGGAAACTGCGGGAGTAGAGGAAGTCCCCGACCAGCACGCTGGCGGCGTTGCCGAACAGCGCGTTGGCGGTCTTGCGGCCGCGGCGCAGGTCCGACTCGTCGACCACGTCATCGTGGAGCAGGGTGGCGGTATGGATGAATTCGATCACCGCAGCCAACTGGTGTGCGTCCGCGCCGCCGTGGCCCAGGCCGCGGGCGGCCAGCAACAGCAACATCGGGCGCAGGCGTTTGCCGCCGCCGGCGACGATATGCTCGGCGACCTGATTGACCAGCGCCACGTCGGAGCTGAGGCGCCGGCGGATGAGGGCATCGACCGCGGCCATATCCTTGGCGGCAAGGGCCTGGATGGCGGGCAGGTCGAGCGAAGCGGGCGCCGAAGTGGCTTCCATGGGGGATCCAGACGGGTGATCACGCCATTATAAGTGGCCGGACTTGTCGATTCGGGAATTCCTGACTTGCCGTTGGGTGCTCTCC
>JANOXT010000405.1:0-6433 GCA_031418555.1 Lysobacterales bacterium
GAAGTCCAAGGCCAATGCTCTGGAACACCAGGTTCACTTCGTCGACCAGCGTCGTGCCATCCACCTGATCACGGATCTGAAGAAGCTCCACTTCCAGATCACCTACACCAAGGCCGAAGGCGCCTACGTCCACGACGCCGACGGCAACAGGTACATCGATATCTCCGGCGATATGGGCGTGAACCTGTTCGGGCATCGCGCGCCCTTCTTGATCGACGCGGTCAAGCACAGCCTGGACCAGGGCACCCCGCTGGTCGGCTATTCCGACATGATCTTCCAGGCCTGCAGGTTGTTCTGCGAGATCACCGGCCACGAACGCGCGCTGTTCACGCAATCGGGCACCGAGGCGATGATGTACGCGGTACGCATCGCGCGCGCGGCGACCGGCCGCAAGAAGATCGTTCTTTTCCACGGCAGCCATCACGGCTTCTCGGATGCAGTGGCGGTCACACAGGACCTCGCAGGCAACAGCTTTACGACCGCGCCGGGCATCCTGCAGGACTTCGCCGACCAGATCATCGTGCTGGACTACGGCGACATGGCGTCGCTCGAAGCGATCGAGCAGCGCGCTGGCGAGATCGCCGCCGTGCTGATCGAGCCGGTGCAATCGCGCCATCCTCACAGGACGTCGGCGGAATTCCTCAAGTCGCTTCGCCAGCTGACGATCGAGAAGAACATCCCGCTGATCTTCGACGAGATGTCTGCCGGTTTCCGCGTCTGCCCGCAGGGTGCGCAGGGCCGTTTCGGTATCCAGGCCGACATCGCTATCTACGGCGAGATTCCCGGCGGCGGTCTGCCTACGGGCGTCATCGCAGGTGCGGCGAAGTACACCGACCTGATCGATGGCGGCAGTGGGCGGTTCGACGCCGACAGCATGCCAAGCTCCGAGCGCACGGACATGGCCGCAACCCGACCGCAGAACCCGCTGACGATCGCAGCCGCTCTGGCCTTCCTGGGAGAAATCAAAAAGCGCTGCGGCGATGGCGTGCAGTCGTGCGACCGCTGCACCTGTTTCCAGCGCACCCTCAACGAAAAGACCACGCGGCTGGCCGACACCCTCAACGCGTTCTTCGGCGAAGAGCGTCTGCCGGTGGTCATCGACACCTTCGGCTCGTTGTTCCGCTTCCGTTTCGTCGACAGGTGCATGGGGGCGACCGAAGCGCTGTTCTACTTCCTGCTGCGCATGGAAGGCGTGGAAACCAACCTGCATGGCAACTGTTGCCTGAGCACGGCCCACACCGACGAGGATATCGAAGCGGTGATCGCCGGCGTGAAGGCGAGCATGTCGAACCTGAAGCGCAGCGGGTTCTTCCGCGAACCCGATGAGGAACCGATGCACGACACCGCACGGCTGCCCGAAACCACGACATTCGCGCCTACGCAGTCTGGCAAGGCGTCGCTCCGCAACGATATGGAGCGCCTGAAGGCGCTGCTCGCCGCCGACCTCGCGTTGGCAGAAGAATCAGGGACCTATTGAGATGAGCGCTGTCGCGGAAACAACATTGTTGGACACGATCGCGAGAACGGTCGCGTCCACCCTGAAAATCCCGGTCGATCGGCTGGATGTCGACGCCGAGTTCGATTCGTTCGGTATGGATTCGATCATCGCGATCGAGGTGATGACGAACCTGAGCAAACAGCTCAACGTGTCGATCACGCCGGCGCAGCTGACGGCGGTCAACTCGATTCGCGAGCTGGCCGACGCCATCGCCGGTGCCAAGAACGCCGCCCTGGCCGCGCCAAAGGCCCAGCCCACTGCGGCCGCCCAGCCTGCGCCACTCGCCGCGGCCAAGGCATCGGCGGGACCAGCCGGTGCGGTCGCTGCCCGCCGCCGTGCGGAGGCGAGGCGGCAGCCGCGCACCGACGGGGCAGGGGGCCTCAGGCGCATGCTGACCTTCGTCCGCGACGAATACGGTCTGGATCTTCGCGGCGATCGCTTCACATCCAAGCAAGCGCTGATCGACCATCTGCTGGAGCACCACGCCGACGCGCTTTCGCATTACTACGGTCTGTCCGTCGACGACCGCAGCGCCGAGCCCGCCGAAGTGCAGGCGGTCGCGCTGCCGACCGGCAACCTCGGAATCGCGGTCGTCGGCATGGCCTGCACGTTCGCGGATGCCCAGACACCGGAAGCGCTGTGGCACAACCTCATCGAACAGCGCTCGTTGATCGCGCCGCTGAGGGGAAACCGTTGGGGCACTGCCGACGTCGACGCCGCGCCGCGCTGGGGCGCGCTGATCGATGAGGTCGATCGGTTCGACCCCGCCTTCTTCGGCCTCAGCGAAGACGAAGCCCGCCTGTGCGACCCGCAGGAACGCCTGGTGATGCAGGCGCTTTACCACGCGCTGCAGCACGCCGGCCTGCGCGCGGACAAGCTGCGCGGTACGCGCACGGGACTCTTCCTCGGTTATGCGTACGCCGAATACGAGCATCATCTGCGTCACAATCTGCACCGCATCCCGGGCGCTCCGGCGCTCAGCTCGTCCAGCCCGATCTACTACCTCGCCAACCGCATCTCGTTCCTGTACGACTTCAAAGGCCCGAGCGAAGTGGTCAACGCCAGTTGCGCCTCGTCAGCGCTTGCGATCCACCGCGCCTGTCAATCGTTGGCGCAGGGCGAGTGCGACGTGGCCATCTGCGGCGGCGTGTCGCTCAATCTCTTCGAAGGCGACTACGCGGCGATCGCGCGCTACGGCCTGCTATCCCCCGACGGCAGCTGCGGCGTGTTCGACGACGCCGCCAACGGCTTCACCCGCAGCGAAGGCGTCGGCCTGCTGGTGCTCACGCGGCTGGACGATGCCGAGCGCGACAACCGCCGCATCTTCGCCAAGGTTGTCGCGACCCACCAGAACAACCGCGGCCATGCCAGCTTCATCTCTGAGATCAAGCATGAAGCCATCACCCAGGTAATCGCGGAATGCCACGAGAAGCACGGCATCGCGCCGAACTCGGTCCGCTACATCGAAGTCCACGGCTACGCGACCAAGTGGGGCGATTCCTTCGAGTTCGAAGGCATCAAGAACGCATTCGAGGCGCCCACCACGGGCGAGAAGCATTGTGCGCTTGGCAGCATCAAGGGCTACATCGGCCATACCGAGCCTGTCAGCGGCGTGGCAAGCGCGATGAAGGTCGTGCTGTCGCTGCACCACAAGCAGTTTCCCGCCACGATCACCAAGAAGACGCTCAACACCTTCATCGACATCGAATCCAAGGCGCATCCGCTCTACATCGCCGACCGTCCGCTGTCGTTCGACACGCTGCGCCGAGGCGACGAACCGATCCGCGCGGGCGTCAACTCCTTCTCCGACAGCGGCGTGAACGTGCACTTGTTGTTCGAGGAATACCGCGCCGAAAACGGCGTCGCGCGCACAGAGCATAGCGGTCGCCAGATGTTCGTCTTCTCGGGCCGTACGCGCGAATCCCTGCAGGAATCGTTGGCCCTTGCGCGCGAATCCCTGCAGGAATCGCTGGCTTTCTACTCCAGCCGTATGCGTACGCAGGAGCCCGCGCCGGCGCTGGAAGACCTGGCCTATACCATGCAGTTGGCGACCGTCCCGATGGAACACCGGCTCGCCATCGTCGCCGCCAGCCACAAGGAACTGATCGACGCTTTGGCGCGTGCAAGCAAGCTTCTGGCCGGCAACAAGCCGGCGGATGGCAACGGTCAAATCTTCATCGGCGGCCCGCAGGAGCGCGACAGCGTACGCGTCTTCGACGTGATCAAATCGCAGATCGGCGAGGACAAACTGCTCGAAAACCTGCGCGAAGGCATGTTGAAGGAGATCGCGCTGCTGTGGGCCGGCGGCATCGACATGCCTTGGGAGCGTCATTGGCGCAAAGTGGTGCTGACGCGTCGCCGCAATGCGCAAGCGCTGCCGCAGTTGGTCGACATTCCGTCGTATCCGTTTGCCAAGCACCGCTACTGGCTGGATTTCGACGGCACCGAAACGCAGCGCGTGGTAATCCCCACTTTGGCAAGGCCACAGCAAACAAAGAGTGAGTACGACGGCGGTGGTGCGCCTAAAATCGCGCGCGAATGGCGCTTCGTCGATACGCTCGCCGACGGCGAACAGGCGGAAGCGCTCGATGCCGAGGACAAGATCATGCGCTTCCTCGTGCAGGAAACCGCTCGACTGCTGCGCATGCCGTCCGCGGACGTCGATGTCGGGCTGAGCTTTCCCGAACTCGGTTTCGATTCGGTCGGAATGGCCTCTCTGATCCAGACACTCATCGAGTTGATCGGCGAGAACATCTCCCCGAGCGTCGTGTTCAATCACCCCGACATCGAGCGACTCGGTCGCCATCTGGTCGAAAACCATCGGACCAGGATCGATTCTATCCACGTCCTCGGAGCGTCCGCCGCGGCGTCGCGTGCGAAACCGTTGCGGACGACTGCACCGAAAGACGCATCGAAAACCGATCTCGAAACGTGGTTCGTGAGCCGGGACTCGGTCGACGACGACCTTCTTGTGCGGATGCAGACCAAGGCCTCGGGAACGCCCGTCTTCGCCGTTGCGGGTGCCGACGGCAGCGTCCTGGCGCTGCAGACATTGAGCCGTGCCATGGAAGGCATCCGCCCGATGTTCGGGTTCCAGGGGGTCGGCCTCGATGGCAAGCGTGAACCGCTCGATTCCATACCCGCGATGGCCGAAGCGAACATCGCCGCCCTTGCGGAATTGCGGGACTGCAGCAAGATGAGCCTGCTCGGCTACTCCAATGGCGCGGTCGTCGCTTTCGAGATGGCGCATCAGCTGCTGAAGAAGAACGTCGCGGTCGAGCGTCTGGTGCTGGTGGATGGCCGCTGCCCGGCATCGACTACCCGCGATCTGTCGGATGAGATCGCCAAAGTCTTCGGCAACCTGATCAGTGCGTTCGACGGCCCGTGCCCCCTGGATGCCGGCGAATTCCGCAAAGTTCCGGAGGACCGGCGCGCCGACTATCTCTTCGAACTCGTCCGGCGCAACGGTATCTGGATGTCCCAAAATCATTTCATGCTCGCTTATCGGCTTTCGGTCGCCAACGAGCAGGCCTGCCGCAGCTATCGCCCGAAAAAGCTGCCGAAAGTCTGCGAGACGGTAGTCGTCCGTGCGACGCGGAACAACGGCGACCTGCCGCCGTCATTGGGATGGAACAAATTCCTGACAAAGCCTGCCGTCTGCATCGATATCGACGCGGACCATTTGTCGGTCGTCGGCGCAGATGGCAGTGCGGTCATTGCGAGGATCTTCCAATGAACCGCAGGCCTGGCGCCACCGATGGCACGGGCTTGACCCGGAACGCATCGCCGAATCGAACCCCCAACCAGCCTGTCTTTGCACGGACGTCGAACCTCCGCAAGGCAATCACCATGACCAACAGGAAATGCATTCATGTCCGTTAGAGAGCGACTCATAAGCCGATTGTCTGATCACTTCGAAAACATTCCGGATGCGTTGCGCAAGAGGCGCCTGCTGGTCGGCATTGTTTTTGTTGCCTTGCTAGCCGCGAGCATCTTCGGCATCAGCAAGCTGCGCATGGACATGACCATCGAGGGCTGGTTCCAAAAGGAAGATCCGACGCTGGTCGCGTTCAACCGCTACCACGCGCAGTTCGGCAGCGAGGACGGGGTCTATATCGTCTACAAGCCGAAGGATGGCGATGTCTTCTCGCCGGCCTCTCTTGAGGCGGTCCGCGGTATCCAGGACGAACTGATCAACTTCCGCGCCAGGCTTAAGGAGGGCGAGGAATCCGCACTCGAACACATCGTCAAGGTCGACACCCTGGTGAACGCTTCAGTGCTGACAGTCGACGGGGACGAGATGGCTTCCAGGCCACTGGTCGGCGACACGGTGCCCACCTCGCCCGAAGCGATCGCCAAGATCAAGGCGATCGCGCAAACCGAGAAGAAGCTGCCGCTTCAGTTCTTCTCGCGTGATTACAAGTACGGTGGAATTTATATCGAAACCGATTTCGGCGCTATTCCGGTCGACGCGGAGGAGGTCACCGGGGAAACGGTTCTGTCGCTTGATCAGACCGCCTCGCCAGACGGGGAAAATGCGGTCGAGTTCAAGCCCACCGACCAAGGCGACTATCTGAAGCTGTTCGAAGAGATCAAGAAGATCCTCGAGAAGCCCGAGTACGCCAAGCAGCTCGACTATTACGCGGTCGGCAACACCGCGGCTGCAGAACACAACGTTAAGATGTCCGAAGAGATGGGCATTCTCTACTTGGCCGCGTTCGCGATCATCATGGTGTTGTTGTGGTTCCTGTTCCGCTCCGCGTCGGCCGTAGTGTGGTCGATGCTCATCGTCATCCTGAGCACGGTTTTCACGCTTGGCGTCACCGGGTTGCTCGGACTCACCGTCACCGGTTTTCTGATCCTCACCATCCTGCTGATCCTGACCGTCGGTGTCGCTGATTCGGTGCACGCGCTGACCGGATACACTCACCTGCG
>JANOXT010000406.1:0-3104 GCA_031418555.1 Lysobacterales bacterium
CGATGCGCCCAGCAAAATCGAAACCCACCCGAAATAGATCCAGACCAGAAAGATCGGCACGAACGCCAAGGGGCCGTAGATTTTCTGATACGTACCGAAACTGCCGAGATAGGAGCCGATGCCGGTCTTGACCAGTTCGATCAATATCACCGCGAACAGGGCCCCCAGCGCGGCATAACGCCAATGAATCGTCCGGTGGGGCACCACCCGGTAGACGATCATCAAGGCAACAAGTTCGATCGCGACCGGGCTCCAGCTCAACAGCCAATGCTCCAACATCTGTCCAGGCTGGGTTTCGAAAATCGACAGTGCGAAAAAACGTGCGGATACCGCAAGACTGGCGGCAGCAAGCAGCGCACCGAATGTCATCGCAGTCCAATACACCATCAGCCGGCTGAACGTCGGGCGCATCGTCGGCACCCGCCAGATCCGGTTGAACGTGGCTTCGATGCTGTTCAGAGTAATCAGCAGCGATACCACCAATACGATCACGCCGATCGCCGTCAGCTTGCCGGCGTTTTTGGATAAATCTTGAAGATACGATTCGACCGCGCGCGCGCCCGACGGCACTAAATTGGAGAAAATGTAGGTGCTGAGCTGCGCGCTCCACTCCTGGTAGACCGGAAATGCGGAGAGTATGCCGAATACCACCATGCTCAGCGGAACGATCGCAAAAGCGGTGGTGAACGACAGCGCACCGGCCGCCTGCAGCAGCGCATCGTCGAGAAAACGCTTCAGGAGGAAGCGTAAGAAGGTACCTGCGCGGGCGCGGTCCAACGTCTGGAAACGTGCGCGGTCGCGCCAGCGTTCGAAAGTATTTTGGGGAGCCATCCGCCAAGGTTAACAGGCGCGGAGCGGCAGGCGTTCCGACCCCTGCCGCTGGCACGCCAGCGCGCGACAGCCCGGCGCGGTTGCCGTACCCTTTGAACATCGTTTGCGCGGACATTACCATGACCGAAATCCTGGTCCTCTATTACAGCCGCGGCGGCTCTGTCGCCCGCCTCGCCAAGCAGATCGCGCGCGGCATCGGCGAAGTCGACGGCGTGTCCGCGCGGCTGCGCACGGTGCCGCCGGTCGCACCCATCACCGTGGCAGCGGCGCCGCCGGAGCCTGAAGACGGCGCGCCTTACGTCGAGAAGCACGATCTGTCCGAATGCGCCGGGCTGTTGATCGGCAGCCCCACCCGGTTTGGCAACATGGCCGCGCCGATGAAGCATTTCATCGACACGCTGGGCGCGGAATGGGCCAGCGGCACGCTGGTGGGCAAACCCGCGGCGGTGTTCACCTCGACCGCCAGCATGCACGGCGGTCAGGAGTCGACACTGCTGTCGATGCTGGTGCCGCTGCTGCATCACGGCTGCGTGATTGCCGGCATCCCCTACTCCGAGCCGCAGCTCAGCACCACCCGCAGCGGCGGTACGCCCTACGGCGCCAGCCACGTCGCCGGCGCCAAGGACGACCCGCAGCTGACCGATGACGAAGCCGTACTCGCACGCGCACTGGGCCGGCGCATCGCCCAGCTCGCGGTGCGACTGGCATGAGCAGACGGCCATGACGTCCTTGGATCATGTCGAAATGAATGGCACGCAGCGTGTCGAGCGCATCCTCCTGGCAGGCGCACTGCTTGGGCTGGCCGCGCTGTACGCGGTGTGGTTCCGCGCCGATGCCAATCGCATGGCAGCACTGCTGTTCTTCGCGCTGCCGCCGCTGCTGCTCGGCGTGGGCGTTCTGCTGCGCCGCCCCACTGCGCGATTCTGGGGTGGAGTGTTGGCGCTGCTGTGGTTCTCGCACGGGGTGATGCTGGCGTGGGCGCATGCCGATCAACGCGTGTATGCGTTGATCGAAATCGCGCTGGCGCTGGCCGTGGTGTTCTATGCGAATGCGCCAGGGCTGCGCGCGAAATTCGGCAAGAAACGCTGAGCGTGCCGGCAGGGCCACGCTTTCGCGGCGGGTGATGTCGCAGCCTATAATTCCGCAACTCCACTCGACGGCCAGCCCATGGATCAGCTTCTCATCGTCACCACCGGCGGCACGATCGACAAGATCTATTTCGACGACAAGTCCGACTACCAGATCGGCGATCCGCAGATCGGGCGCATTCTGGAGGAACTCGGCGTCGCCTTCCGCTTCAGCGTGATTCCGATCCTGCGCAAAGACTCGCTGCACATCACCGCCGAAGATCGCGACCTGCTGCGCGCGACCATCGCCGCGCAGACCGCACGCTACGTGCTGGTGACCCACGGCACCGACACGATGGTGGACACCGCGAAAGTCCTCAGTACGATCGCGGACAAAACCATCGTGTTGACCGGCGCACTGAATCCCGCACGCTTTCGCGGCTCCGACGCGGAGTTCAACATCGGCACTGCCGTAGGCGCGGTGCAGTCGCTGCCGCCGGGCGTGTACATCGCGATGAATGGCCGTATTTGGGACCCGCTGAAAGTACGCAAGAATGTCGACGCGAATCGTTTCGAGGCCGCGGGCTGATAAAGCAATTGCGCAATCAACAAAGCCAATGACCTCGAATTCATGAAAATGAATATTGAAAGCGATTCTCCTCGTATTGATTTGGTCAAGAGAAACTTGAACTCTGCATGCGTTCGAAGGAGGGCCTTCAGGCCCGATCTTTTGACACGAAACCCCGATGAACAACCTGCTCGGGGGCTAAAGCCTCTCCTACGTGAGCAGAGCCATCGAATTCAAACAAATTCGAGCCGGATCAATAGTGGAAGCCCGTGAATATTGCGAAGCCGGGATTCATAGGCATACCGATTTTCTGAAGCATAGACAAAGGACTGCCTGCACGTCACTACGAATTGACCCACTGCCTTTCACGAAGAGCCCATCAATTTGCCAAAGCGCCATGCAGCTTCGATCATTTTTCGCAACGACGGATGTATTGCAATGTTGGGCGTAAAGCCCACCCTACGCTCTGCCGTCCAGTCCCTGTCACCCGCGCCATAACTAATGAACACCTGTCGTTCCATAACGCCCCCTGTGCAACCTTTGCCGTTTTTGCGGTTCAGTCTAGTGTAGTGCTTATACATCAACGAATATTTGCGGCCTCGCGACCGATGTCGCTCACAACCCCTGTCGAGTCTTGT
>JANOXT010000407.1:0-4391 GCA_031418555.1 Lysobacterales bacterium
CAAGGCCAATGGCCTGAAAGTCACCGAATTGAAGATCGCGGAGGATGCGATCCACGACATCGTGCGCTACTACACGCGCGAGTCGGGCGTACGTAATCTTGAGCGCGAGATTTCCAAGATCTGCCGCAAGGTGGTGAAGGAGATCGCATTGGCCGGGCCCCAGAAATCCGGCAAGGCCATGAAGACGATCGCGGTCTCGTCGAAGAATCTGGACAAATATCTCGGCGTGCGCCGTTTCGATTTCGGCCGCGCCGAGAACGACAACGAGATCGGCATGGTCACCGGCCTGGCATGGACCGAGGTGGGCGGCGACCTGCTGCAGATCGAATCGACTTTGATGCCCGGCAAGGGTCAGTTGATCCTCACCGGGCAGCTTGGCGATGTGTTGAAAGAGTCCGCATCCGCGGCGCTCTCTGTGGTGCGCTCGCGTGCGGAGCGGCTCGGTATCGACGTCGATTTTCTGCAGAAGCTGGACGTTCACCTGCACGTGCCCGATGGTGCGACGCCCAAAGATGGCCCCAGCGCTGGCGCGGCCATGACCACTGCGCTGGTTTCGGCGTTGACCAAAGTGCCGGTCCGTTCCGATATGGCGATGACCGGCGAGATCACGCTGCGCGGCAAAGTGACGGCGATCGGCGGATTGAAAGAAAAGCTGTTGGCCGCGCTGCGCGGCGGTATCCGTACCGTGCTGATTCCCGAAGAAAACCGCAAGGATCTCGCCGATATCCCGAAGACGGTGACCGATCAGATCGATATCATTCCGGTGCGCTGGATCGATGAAGTACTGGACCTTGCGCTTGAACGCCCGCTTGCGCCATCCACCGCCAAGAAAGATGCCAAGAAAGATCCGCGACCGATCGCACGCAAAGGCGGTAAACCAAGTGCCGCTAATCGTCGCGAAGAGCGTAAACACTGAACCTTGTGCGACTGGGATAACGGCATCTGGTAGGCGTCGTTATCTGTGTTTTCATCGTATTTTCACGCTTTTTTACGCGGCATTCGGTTGCGGACCTCCCCCCTCGCTGGTATAACGGGCGACTGTTGGCGCAAGAATTCTTGCGTCTTTTCCGAGGTCGGGCACGCGAACTCGCGTTTCGCTGCGATTGGCCTATACGCCTCTTCTTCTCAATCCTTGACGGGAGTTTCAATCATTATGAACAAAGCAGAGCTTATCGATGCGATCGCCACCAGCGCAGAGCTGTCAAAGGCCGATGCCGCGCGTGCACTGGATGCCACCATCGCCTCAATTTCGAAGGCACTTCAGAAGGGCGACACCGTGACCGTGATCGGCTTCGGTTCATTCGTCGTCCGTGAGCGCGCCGCGCGTACGGGTCGTAACCCGAAGACCGGGGAAGAGATCAAAATCGCCGCCTCCAAGAATCCGGTCTTCAAGGCTGGCAAAGCCCTGAAAGATGCCGTAAACTAACCGGCTCTTCTCGTTGGGGTGCTTAGCTCAGCGGTAGAGCGTCTCCTTTACACGGAGAGGGTCGGGGGTTCGAAACCCTCAGCACCCACCAGAGGCGTTAGAAGACCGAAATGTGTTTCGTTCGGTCGTTCAACTGCGATAACATTCGCAGCGGAATACGCAACACAGCAATATGCAGCACCGCAACACGTATCAGAAACCAAGGGTTACACGCGGAGTGGTAGTTCAGTCGGTTAGAATGCTGGCCTGTCACGCCGGAGGTCGCGGGTTCGAGTCCCGTCCACTCCGCCAATTCCCTCGAATTCAACGCCATCGTCTTATGACAACTGGCAGGAAGGCACCGGAAACGGTGCCTTCGTCGTTTCAGGCATCTCCAAGGCCGGCTTTGCTGCAATCTCTGAGCGATCCGGGGGATGCCGAGACAGCTCGCTCGGGCTACACTTAGCGGCTCCTCATTCGGCACCGATCGCCAATGCTGCAAGCCTTACGTGAAAAATCCTCCGGCTGGATCGCCACCGTCATTCTCGGAATGTTGGTGATTCCGTTCGCTTTTTTCGGCATGGAGCAAGTGCTCTTCCAGCAGAACGAAACCTTCGCCGCCAAGATCGAGGCGCCGCCGACGTGGTGGCGCACCGCACCCGACTGGTGGGTGGTACGCAAGGCGGTTTGGCAGAAAGAGGAAATCAGCGTCGATGATTTCCGCAGCGCCTTCGAGCGTGTGCGCCAGAATCAGCGCGCCGCCGCTGGCGAGAATTTCGATGTCGCAGAATTCGAGAGCCTCGACAACAAGCGTCGCATTCTGGAGCTGCTGGTCGATGACCGCGTGATGCGTATGTCCACCGATCGCGAAGGCTTCGAGATCGGCGATACCCAAGTCCGTAAGGGCATCGAGTCGATTCCCGACTTTCAGGTCGACGGTAAATTCGATGTGCAACGCTATCGGCTGATGTTGGCCTCGCGCGTCCCGCCGATGAGCGCGAAACAGTTCGATCAGCAGATTCGCGAAGATCTGAAGCAACAGATGCTGGCCAAGCAACTCCAGGCCTCTGCCTTCGTCACCAATACCGAAGGCAAGCGTCTGATCACCATGCTCAGCGAGAAACGCGATGTGTCCTATGCGGTGCTGCCGGCGCCGCCTGCGGCTGCCGTGCCGGTGACTGCGACCGAGATCGCGAGCTGGTACAAAGCGCACCCCGAGGACTTCCGCTCCCCGGAAATGGTATCCATCGAATATGTCGACATCGATGGATCGACGTTGCCCCTGCCTCCGGCGGTGGACGAAAACAGTCTCAAAGCCCAGTACGAACAGGACAAGGCGCGCTTCATCGAGCCCGAGCAGCGTCTCACTTCGCACATCCTGGTCAAAGTCGATGCGGGTGCGGATGCCGCCGCGCGCAAAGCCGCAGAGGTCAAAGCGCAGGATCTGCTTCGGCAGGCGAAAGCTGCCGGCGCCGATTTCGCCGCGCTTGCACGCCAGAATTCAGACGATGCCGGTTCCAAGGACGGTGGCGGCGATCTCGGCTGGATCCTCAAGAACGGCCAGATGGTCAAGCCGTTCGAGGACGCCGTCTTCGCGACCGCTGCCGGCACTATTTCCGGCCCGATCAAGACCGATTTCGGTTGGCATATTGTTCAAGTCCGCGAAATGAAGCCCGGGAACACCATGCCCTTCGAGCAGGCGCGGCCCGAACTCGAGCGCCAATTGGCCGAAACCGCCCGCGAGCGCGCTTATAACGATCTGACCGGCACGCTGGTGGATGAAGTGCTTAAAAGTCCAAGCACGTTGGCGCCAGCTGCAAAGGCTGCCAAGTTGGCCGTGCAGAAGCTGGGTCCGTTCGCGCGTGGTCAGGGTACGGGCATCGCCGCCAATCCGGCGGTGCTGCGCGCCGCCTTCTCCGAGGACCTGAAGCAGAACCATCAGGTCAGCGATCCGATCGATATCGCTCCGAATCACAGCGTCCTGATCCGTGTCGTCGAACATATCCCGGAGCGCGTGCAGCCGTTGGACAAGGTCGGCCCGCAGGTGATCGCTGCCGTACGCGCAGACCGTGCGCGCAAAGCAGTGGAGGCGGAGGGGGATGCGATACTTGCCCGTTTGAAGAAGGGCGAGTCTCTCGCAACCATCGCCAGCGAAAAGAAGTGGACGCTTGCCAATATTCCGGGCATTCCGCGCGGTGCGCCCACACCGACCGCGGAGGCCAACGAAGCCTATTTCCAGGTGAACTCACCCGCTGCAGGCAAGCGTTCGCCCGGCAAGGTGATGACCCAGGACGGGCAGATGATTCTGTTCGAGGTAACGAAGGTCGGCTTGGGCGATGACAGCGAGATCCCTCCGGAAACCCGTGCGAACTTCCTGCGCGAACTGGCGCCGAGGATCGGCGAACAGGATGCGCTCTCGGTTGGCAAGGCTGAGCGCAAGCGGATGAAAGTGCACATCGCCGAAGATCGTCTGTAATCCGGCATGCTGTAGCCGAAGATTTTTTGCGGTGAGTTCCAAAAGAAAGCCCGACGACTCCTTAATGCCAGTCAGTGAAATCTGATTGGCACCTTTTGCGTCGGGAGAGTTTTTTGTAAGCGCCTAACCAACCCCACCCTATTTTCCATCGACGTATCGATATAGCGTGACCTCCCGTTGATTGGAGGTTGGCCGATGAAGAAACGTACCGTTGCACAATGGCAAACCCTATTTGCCGAGCAGTTGGCCAGTGGTTTGAGCGCGCGGCAATTTTGCATACAACGGGATGTGTGCCCGCGGTATTTCAGTTTACGCCGGCGGCAATTGTCAGCGCCGTCACCAACGGCTTTTGTACCGCTGCGCAGGCAGGCGCCTGTTGCGATAGCGGAAACGTCCGCGACAGTGCTGCTGCGTCACGGCCGCAGCACGCTGGAATTGCGCGCGGTCTCGCCGCAATGGGTGTCGCAGCTATTGGTGGCGCTGGCGTGATCCAGTGGAGCGCGGTGCCGG